>JAPLGY010000324.1 GCA_026389955.1 Caldilinea sp.
GTCCGTCAACAGGCACGCAACATGTTGACGAAGAGGCAGGCCAGCCTGGAAAAAGAGATCGCGCTGGCGGCAGCGCGCTGTCAGCAACTCGAACAAGAACGAGCGGATGCGTTGGCTGCGGAGGCTGCGGTGGTTGAACTGGCCAGCCCGGTGCAGAGGCAGGAGTCGTTGGAACGTACGGCGGCTCTGTTGGAACGCACCGAGAGCCGCCTGACCGAATTGGAACGGCGGCAGAGTGTGCTGGCTGACAACCAGCGGCAACAAGCCATCAGACATGCGGCTGTGGCGCAGCGCTATCAGGAGGCGCTGGCCGTGGAAGAACAGATGACAGAAGTGGCGGAGCAGGAGCGTGTGCTGCGGGGAAGGCAAGAACAGCTGCGTGAGCGGGTGGTGCGGCAGCGGACTGTGCTTGCTGAGGTAGAGCGTCAACTTGTGGCGCTGGCCGGGATCGAGGCTCCACTCTGCCCACTTTGCGAACAGCCGTTGAGCGCAGCGCACCGCAGCGAGGTGCGCGCGCAGAGTCTAGAGCGCCAAAGCGTGCTGGCCCTGGCTGCCGATCAAGATCGGGTGGCGCTGGCGGAGCAGGAGCAGGCGTTGGCGGCTGCGGGCCAAGAACGCCAGCGGCTGGAAGCCGTGTGGCGCAGGCTGCCGCGTCTGGCCGAAGTCACCGCTGCCGAACAGGCAGCAGCCGAGTACAGCCGGGAAGCGGCCGAGCTGGCAGCCGAGCGTCAGCAACTGGCCGGGGAGGTCGCCGGTCTGGCCGAAGTGCGCACGGCGCTGGCTGCGCTCGGCGACCCGCGGACCCGCAGGGTGCTGGCCGCACAAAAAGCGGCACGGCGGGTTGCTCTGGAGCAGGAACTCTCCGCAGCGGTGGAGCGCCTGAGCACCGTGCGCGCCCAGCTGCAGGCGCTGGGCATCGAACTGGAAGCTGCTGGAGACCTGGACCTGGCCCAGAAACAGAATGCTGTGGCGCTGCGCCAGCACGCAGCTGCCTACCAGGCTGTCCTCTCCCACCACCAGCTGGCTGAAAGACGGGAACAGCGGTGTAAACTTGCTGAGCAGAGTGTGGAACTGTTGCGCCAGGCCGAGCGCGACCTGGCTGCCAGCAGACTTTCGTTCGACGAGGCGCTGGCGCTCTTTGACCAGGACACCTATCAGCAGGTGCAGACAGAAGAACGAGCGTTGCGCCAACAGCTGGGAAGCCTCTCGGCAAGCTTGAGCCTGTTGACCCGCGGCCAGGCCGAAGAGGAGGCGCAGGTCAACAGCTTGCGCGCAGAACAGGTCAGGCGGGGGGAGCTGGTGAGCGAGCGGAGCCGGCTGACCCGCCAGAAAGAGGCCCTGGAGGCTGTCCGGACCACCATCAAGCAGGCGGGGCCCCATGTGACCCGAGCGTTGGTTCAGCGGGTCAGTGAAGGGGCGGCGGTCATCTTTGGCGAGCTGATGGGCGATCACCGACGTATCCTGGGCTGGGGTACAGACTATGGCATCACGCTGACCACAGACGGGGTGGAGCGAAGTTTCCGCCAGCTCTCTGGCGGGGAACAGATGAGCGCCGCGCTGGCAGTGAGACTTGCTTTGGTGCGGGAGATGAGCACCCTGACCATCGCTTTTTTTGACGAACCGACGGCCAACCTGGACAGCGTCCGCCGAGAAGCTCTGGCGCAACAGATCCTGTCCGTACGCGGGTTTACACAGCTTTTTGTGATCAGCCACGACGATACATTTGAAGAGGCGACCCAGAACCTGGTCAGGCTGGTGCGTCAGGGCAATCGAACTCTGGTCGTGGATCCCTGACGGAGCAGGAGCAGATAGGGAACGAACCCATAGTACCAGGCGAGCAGAGCAGCCAGCCAGAGGCCATGCACACCATCTTGCCAGCCTTTCAACGTGACCAGGCGGCGCCAGAATTCGCGCAGGGGCTGCAGCACAAAATTGTGGGGCCGCGGCCTGACACCCCGTTGGGCCAGAATGTGGGCCTCGTAGCCGGCGTAGAGACGCTGTTTGTGGTGGAACTGTGGCCACGAGAGATAGTTGAAGTGGATCAAGGGGGTTTGCAGGTAGACCGCAGGCCCGCTCAAAGCGACGACCTCATGAACAGGACGGTCGTGCATGTAGTGGGCTGCGTTGCGGCGCAGCAGGCGAAGTTGGTAGTCGGGTGAAAAGCCTCCAGCGCGCATTTCGTGTCCGACAATAAAATTGCGGCGCGGCACCCACCCACCTGCCAGTGAGGGCGTAGATGTGGAAAGGGTCTGGCGGACTTCACGGGCCAGCTCTGGCGTCGCCCGTTCGTCGGCATCTACAAAAAAAATCCACTCCGCCTCTGTGGCATCGAGGGCGGCCTGGCGTTGTGCCGAGTAGTTGTCGAAGGCGCGTTCGACGACCGTCGCGCCTGCCTGGCGGGCGATCTGCTGGGTGGCGTCGGTGCTGCCTGAATCCCAGACGACCACCCCATCGACCCAGCCGCGCAACGAATCGATGCAGGCGCGGAGATTGTGCGCTTCGTTGTAGGTGAGAATGACTGCGACCAGATGTTGCATGCGAGGGCTCTCCTGGAGATCGCAGGTCAGGTTTGGTGGTCAGGGAGAACAGCGGCTTCCTGCTGGGGTTGACAGGCGGGTCAACGTAGAGAGGGCCGCAATGGCTTCTTCCCATTCTACGCCATCCAAAGTGCCTTGTGCAAAGCGCCGTTCAAGCTGGCCCAGCTGCTGTCGAGCGTAAAAGTGCACCAGGATGCGGATCAGCCAGAGAGCAGGTGGGGGGTAGTCGCCGGCATACTGGTGAAAGTAGCGCAGCCGGCTGCGCCAGAGCTGTTCAAACGAACGCCAGCGGCGCTGGCGGCTGCTTTGGGCTTCGTGATGGACGATCCGAGCCGTGGGGAGGATGTAGATGCTCCAGCGGGCTGCGCGCAAGCGCCGGCACCAATCCATCTCTTCGCAGTACATCCAGTAGCGTTCGTCGAGGAGGCCGACCGTAAGGATGGCTCTGCTGCGCACGAGGAGTGCAGCGCCGAGCACGAAGTCTACGACAAAGGGGCGGTTGTTTTGCCAGCAGGTGGCTGGATAACGGCCGTTGAGGCGGCTGTTGAGCAGGCGGGAGGTGCCGGGCAGCGCAGCAGGGGGAAACAGGTCGAACAGGACTTGCAGGAGGCCAGGAAAATGAAAGGCGCTGTGTTGGAAGGAGCCGTCGGCGTAGCGGAGGCTGGGGCCACAGGCTGCGGCCTCTGGGTGGCTCTCCAAAAAAGCGACCATCTGCCCCAAAGCATCGTCGAGCACCTCGGTGTCAGGGTTCAAAAGCAGCACGTATTCTGCCTCTACACCGTCGGTGCGTTCTGGCTGTGCAGGGCCAGCCAGGCCGAGCAGACGGAGGGCCAGGTTGTTGCCGCCGGTGAACCCCAAATTTTCTGCGCTGGCATGAAGCCGCACGTCGGGAAATTCGCGGGCCACCATGGCGGCGCTGCCGTCTTTGCTGGCATTGTCGACCACGATCGTCACAACCTCCAGGTGGTGGGCAGAACGCACGGCGGCTGCGGCCACGCTGCGCAGGCAGTTGCGGAGCAGATCGCGCACGTTGTATGAGACCACCAAAACAGCCAGACGCGGGCGGCGCATCAGGGGATCCCAAGCTCTACTGTGATCCGGTCGATATTGTTGTTGGCGACTGAGACCCCTTGGTGGATCAGCCCGCCCCACCAGAAGCGGGTGCCGACCGGCAGCTTTTCATCGAGGACGATGCAGCCGCTGACCTCTCCCCGTCTGCCGGGAAGCAGATACCACTGCTCACGCCCGTCGATCAGCCGTCTTTCCAGATCTTGCGGGCGTCCGATGGCCCAGCGGTACGGGAAATCGACGCCGGTCGTGTCAAAATTGATGCCGAATCGCCAGGCGCCATCCTGTTGCAGCCAGGCGGGTTCCTCTTGGTCGGCGGCCAGGGTGTTGTAATTTTCTGCATAGCGGTACTCCTGGCCTGGCCAGGGTCCGCTGGTGCGGATCGGCACTGTGCTTTCGTTGGCGACGTAGGCTTTGAAACAGAGCGCTTCACCAAGGGTCCGCAACACGACGCGTCCGCTTTCCTCGCTCCAGTCGATTTCGCCCCCGACCACATCGGCGCGCGGTTTGCCCCCCTCTTGGATGGTGAGGGTGCGGACCACACGGACTGCATTGCCGGCGGCATCGCGTGCCTCGCCGACCAATTCATAGGTCCCATCGGCAGGAGGTTCGGCGTTGAGATCGACGCCGCCGTCGTAGCTGTAGTCGTGGTACCCGCGTTCGGTTGGTTTGACCAATCCGGGGGCTTCGGCGATGAAGAAGCGGCTGTCAGGGCGTGCTGGGTCGCGCAAGAAAAGCGCAATGGAAGCCACTTCTTTGGTCAGGTAATAGCCGATGGCCACTCGATCGTCGGCCAGGCCATCTTGGTTGGGGCGAAACACATCGGGGAGCACTGTGAAGTTTTGCAGTTCGGGCAGCAGGGTATCGCCGCCTGTCAGTTTGATCTGCCCTTCGGCGCTGGCAGCTTCGCCCTGTGGTTCGACAGCTTCAATCACCCAGCGATAGGTGCCGTCTGGCAGGACACGGCTCAGAATTTCGACAGGTCCGTAGCCGAAGTCGACAGTTTCTGTCTGGTCGACCACCCCTCCCCACAACACGCGATAAGAACCTGGGGCACGGCGACGGTTTTCTCGAAAGTAGAAGCGTTTGCCCTCAGCGTTCTCAAAATAGATGCTGACATT
>JAPLGY010000468.1 GCA_026389955.1 Caldilinea sp.
GCGGTTGGCGGCGGCGGCCAGCCTGTGCAGCACCGAGCTGGCGGCGGTGCCGGCTGCGGTGCAGCGTCTCCAGCTGCAGAACCAGATGCTCTTCGCACAAAGTCAGCGGCTGCAGGAACAGCTGTTGGTGCGGCGGGCCGCCGAACTGGCGGTGCAGGCTGCACCGGTCGGCAGCTGGGCGGTGGTGGCGTTTCTGAGCGACGAAGATTCTCCGGAGACACTCAAAGAGCTGGCACTCCGCATCTGCCAATCTCCCCAGACAGTCGGGCTGCTGGTTTCGACCGCCGACGGCCGGCTGACAGCAGTCTTTGCCCGCAGCGACGATGTCCAGCTCCACATGGGGGAGCTTTTGCGTGCTGTGCTGGCGTTGTTCGGTGGCCGTGGGGGGGGACGGCCCGAACTTGCCCAGGGAGGAGGGGTCGCTCCTTCTGCGGCTGCCGAGCTGCTCATGCAGGCTCGGCAGCTTCTGGCGCAGAAGGCAGGTTGATTTGACAGTAGGTTACACTGCGGTGGGTTACACTGCGGTGCCTTCCAGAATCTTCAAAAACTCTTTGCGTTCCAGCACCTCTTTTTCGAGCAGAGCCTCGGCGACGTCGACCAGCTGCGCATGGCGCTGCTGCAGCAACGTGCGTGCCCGGTCGTAGGCTATGCCGACGATGCGGCGTACCTCGCCGTCGATTTTGCGTGCAACATCTTCGCTGTAGGAGCGTTGGTGCCCGATCTCCATGCCCATGAAGGGATTGGACTCGCCCGGGTTGAGCTGCAGAGGGCCAATCAGTTCGCTCATCCCGAAGCGGGTGACCATTGCTTTGGCCAGCTTGGTCACCCGTTCAAGGTCATTGGCGGCACTGGTGGATGGTTCGTCGAACACCAGGTCTTCGGCCACCCGCCCGGCGAGCAGCCCTGCCAGTGTATCTTCATATTCGGTGCGGCTGCGCAGGTTGCGGTCTTCTTCGGGCAGGGGCATGACATAGCCAAGTGCCTGGCCGCGGCTGACGATCGTAATTTTACCGACCCCTTCGGTGTGCTGGAGCACTTCCATCACGATGGCGTGGCCGGCCTCGTGATAGGCGATCACACGGCGGTCTTCGCTGTCGAGCACACGGCTGCGCCGGGCAGGTCCCGCCAAGGCGCGCTCGATCGACTCGATAAATTCTGACATCCCAATGGTCCGTTTGTTGCGGCGGGCAGCCAGGATGGCGGCTTCGTTGACCAGATTTTCGAGGTCAGCGCCGACCATACCGGCGGTTTGAGCGGCGATCTGGTCGAGATCGACGTCGGGCATGAGCGGTTTGCCGCGCACATGCACCTTGAGGATGGCTTCGCGCCCGCGGCGGTCGGGGCGGTCGACGACCACCTTGCGGTCGAAACGGCCCGGACGCAGCAGCGCTGGGTCCAAGATGTCCGGGCGATTGGTGGCTGCGACGATCACGATGTTGGTGTCGGTGTTGAAGCCATCCATCTCAACCAGGATTTGGTTGAGTGTCTGCTCCCGTTCGTCGTTGCCTCCCCCCATCCCTGCCCCGCGATGGCGGCCAACCGCGTCGATTTCATCGACAAAGATAATGCACGGCGAATTTTTTTTGGCCTGCTCGAACAGGTCGCGCACGCGACTGGCGCCGACGCCGACAAACATCTCGACAAATTCTGAACCTGAACTGGCAAAAAAGGGAACCCCCGCTTCGCCGGCGACTGCCTTGGCCAGCAGCGTCTTGCCGGTGCCTGGGGCACCGACCATCAGCACGCCCTTGGGAATGCGTGCCCCGAGGGCCGCAAATTTCTGGGGCTCTTTGAGAAACTCCACCACTTCCTGCAGCTCTTGTTTGGCCTCATCTGAACCGGCCACGTCGGCAAAGGTGACAGTCGGTCGGTCTGCCCCCTCCATCTTGCGGGCCCGGCTGCGCCCGAACTGCATGGCACGGTTCTGACCTCCGCCCCCTGCCTGGCGCATGATAAAGATAAAGAAGGCAAAGACCAGCAGCATCGGCAGCAACATGACCAGCCAGCTGAAAATGGCCCCGCTGTTGGGAGCGCTCTCGACCTCGATAGGCAGCGCCTGCAGCCGTTCTTCGCTCACGCCCAGCGCGCGCAGCGTCTCGAGCAGGCTCTCGCTGTTCTCTTTGCGGCTCTGCAGCCGTTGAGGGTCGGACTTGAGCTGGACGTAGATCGTTTCACCCTGCACAGTCACCAGGCGCACGTCGTCGTTGTTGACAGACTGCGCAATTTGGTTGAGCCCGACCAGGTTGGCTGTGTCTCCGGAGGAAGAAAACAGGAAACGGGAGCCGATCACCAGCAGCAGGACCAGCACGATCCAAAACCAGCTGCGGCTCAACCAGTTGCCCCCAGAGGGGGGCTGTGTGCGCTTGTTGGGGTCAGTCGGTCGTTTGGGCGGTGTTTTTTGTTCGCTCATACTCTTTTTTGGGATGAATATGGCTGTCTTTCCTCGGCAGCCGTGCGCTTTTCAAGCGCGCCATTTTTCGACGTCAGCGCAGCGGCGTGCTGCACCCTCTGTTCTCTCCAGCATAGCGCTTTGCAGCCTCTGCATCCGTAAGAGCCGTTCCGTCTCCACCCAGATCAGAGCGCGGCCAATGCCGGCTGCACGTTGACGCCGACGCGGTGCGTCCTGGCCCGATGCAGCGGCGGCAGTTCCGGTGAAATCCGGGCATGGGGCCGCGAAGCTTCGTCTGGCTTGTCACTCAGGCAGAGCAGCTGGCAGCCACGCGCTTTGCACCACAGCGCCACCTGGTAGACTTCTTCGGTAAGCGTGATCTCGTTGTCGAGCAGTTCCTGTACACTGGCGTTGTCGGGCATGTTGCCCATGTGCTCCATTGTGCTGACGAATTCCTGGCGCCGGAAACTCTTGAAGGGTGTCGGGTCGCCGGTGCGGACGCTGCTGCTGATGGCTTCATGCACCTCGCGCAGCGTCAGCCCGGCGGCAGGGTTGCTCAACAGCCGGCTGTTGACCCAGCGCAGCACTTGCTCAAAATTTTCCAGGCTCTTGTGTTCGAATTCGCCGACCAGCTCTTCCAACTGCACGATCTGGGTGTTGAGCACCATGCAAATATAGGCCAGATAGTCCTGGTTGTCTGCCGTCAACGTGTGGTAGCGAGATCGGTTGAGCTCGTGGTAGTGCTCTTCAAAGAGCGTCTGGTTGAAATCCTCCCCCAACACCGAATGCATGGTGCGGTAGATACCGGCCAGCCGGGCCAGGTCGATCACTTTGTCGTTGCGCCCCTTGGCGCCCAACACAGTCTTGTCGATATCGACCACCACCGCAGTGCGCTCATCCAGCTTGAACTCTTGCTGGCGCAACCGCTGCAGCCACTCCACCAAAGCGGTCCAGCGGTTGGCGATCTGGATCGCAGGGGCTTCAAGCTGGCTGGCAGGGGGCTGGTCCAGCCGTTCTGCGCCGATAAAACAGGCCCCACGCCAGTGGCTTTCAGCAACCAGGTTGCTGAAGGCACGGCCGTCGTTGAAGAGCGTGTCGCCCAGAAACAGGATTTCGGAGACCGGGGTGGCCACCTTGCGCACAGATTGGATCCGGTTGATGAACCAGACTGCCGCCTTGGCATAGTCGCGGTCCTGTTTGCGCGGGATCTGAGCACTGCGCAGCTCCATCTCATAAAACGCCTGCTTGAGGCCGGGCACACGGCGGTCAAGCGGTTCCAGATTGCGGTAGATCACCCAGTCGTCACAAAAATCAGCCAGACAGGCTCGTCCAAAATTTTCGTACATTACTCGCTTCTCATTCGCTCGATCGATGCCAGGATCTATCTCTATTTTATGCAAACGTCGTCGATTTGGCCAGCAGGGCCGCCTCCTGGCCAAGATAGCCCTGTGCGACCAGCAGCTCGGCGTTGAGCAGGCTGCCGCCCGCAGCGCCGCGGATGGTGTTGTGGCCCAGCGCCATGAACTTGTAGTGCAGCAGCGGGTCAGGGCGCAGGCGGCCGACGACGGTGGCCATCCCGGCCACACTGCCCGCCATCCGGTCCAGCCGGGGTTGTGGGCGGTCAGGACGGGCGTCGTAAAGAATGGCAGGCTGGGGTGCGCTGGGCAGCCGCAGCTGCTGGGCGAGCGGCTGGTAGTCGCGCCAGGCCTGCACGATCTGCTCCTGGGTCGGTTTTTCGGCAAATTCGACGCTGATCGCCTCCAGATGCCCGTTGCGCGTCGGCACCCGGTTGCAATGCGCGCTCACGACGAAGTCAGCGTAGCACACCCCGCTGCCGTCGAAGGTGCCCAACAGTTTCTGCGGCTCCTTGAGCTCCATCTTTTCTTCCTCGCCGCTGATGTAGGGAATCACATTGTCGAGAATGTCCATGCTGCTGACCCCAGGGTAGCCGGCACCGCTGATCGCCTGCATCGTCACGACAAAAATTTTGGTGACGCCGAAACGCACATGCAGCGGGTGCAACGCCGAGACCAGATGGGTGGTGCTGCAGTTGGGATTGGTGAGGATGCATCCGCTCCAGCCGCGGGCCCGCTTCTGGATGTCGATCAACGCCAGATGTTCGGGGTTGACCTCTGGGATC
Organism: Caldilinea sp.; assembly: GCA_026389955.1. The sequence goes on from JAPLGY010000468.1 coordinate 4,530, forward strand.
AGCAGCGGGACATCTGGGTCGTAGCGGTGGTTGCGAGCGTTGCTGCAAACCACGTAGCCGGCAGCGGCAAATGCTTTTTCGATTTCGCCAGCGGTCTCTGAGGGCAGGGCGCTGAAAACGATCTGACACTCCGGCCCAGGCGCACATTCGTGGATGACCTGCGTGTGCAGCGCCGTCGGCATGTCGCCGCGCAGGTTCCAGCGGCAGGCATCGACATAGCGCTTGCCGGCGCTGCGTTCGGAGGCAAAAAGCGCCGTAATTTCAAACCAGGGATGGCCCTGCAGCATCTGGACAAACCGTTGTCCGACGGCACCGGTAGCTCCCAGAACACCTACTTGGATTTTCTGCATAGAACAAACTTCCTCTCGAAGGTCGGGTCAGCGATAAAAGGCCAGTTCGACGATGTCGCTCAGCACACCCGCAGCCGTGGCGTCGGCGCCAGCCCCACGCCCCTGGATGACCAGCGGCGTGGGCTGGTACCAGCGCGTATGAAATTCGACCAGATTGTCGGCGCCGCTCAGCTGGCCCAGCGGGCTGGCCGCAGGAACCGCCTGGGGACCGACCTGGCATGTGCCGGCGGCGACCCTGGCGACATAGCGCAGGACCTGGTTTTGGGCTGCTGCTGCTGCAACCTGTTGTGCAAAGTGGCCGTCGAGCGCAGGCAGCGCCGCCAGGAATTCGGCCACAGAAAGCTCTGCCATCGCAGCCGGGTACAGGCTTGTCACAGCCACGTCCGCCAATTCGAGCTGCCAGCCCAGGCCACGCGCCAGAATCAGCGCCTTGCGGGCCACATCGACTCCCCCCAGATCGTCGCGCGGGTCAGGTTCGGTGTAGCCAAGCCGGTGGGCCTCGCGCACAACGGCGCTGAAGGGCTGTCCTGCCTGCAGACCGCTCATGACAAAACCGAGGGTTCCGCTGAAGGCACCGGCGATGCGTTCGATCGGGTCGCCGCTGGCCTGCAGACGGTTGAGCGTGGCCATCACCGGCAGCCCAGCCCCACAGGTCGCCTCCCAGCGTGAAGCACTCCACGAACGGGCAGCCGGCTGGCTGCCGGTCGCACCGGCTCGGGTGAGCCGGTTGTAGACCTCCTGCGCGCCAGTCAAAGGTTTTTTGTTGGCCAACACCACCCGGTGTCCCCGGGCCAGAGCCCGGGTCAAGACCGGAACCGTCTCTTCGGTCGCCGTGCAGTCGACGAGAAGCGTGCCAGGCCGGCTGGCAACGTCGACCACGGCCGCCAGATCCTGCTGGGGCCCCCCCTGACTGTGGTCGGAGAGGGGACGGCGACGTGCCTTAAACTCCACCACATCCAACAGGGTAGCGTCGTCAAGGCCGCCCTGCAAGGCGACCACTGCTCCCTCACGGTCGCAGACCGCCAGGATCAAAATTTCCAGACCGTATTCTGCCGCGTGGTAGGCCCGGTTCTGTACAATCTGCCGGATCAACGCACGCCCCACCCCACCCACGCCAAACAAAATCATCGCTGCATGGTGCATAAAATTCTTCAGGGCCTCTGATGACCTTTACACAAAACTGCTCCACAAAACTGCTCCACGACCTTTGAATCCCCGAGGACAGGAGCCTTGGGATCCCTTCCCGTTTGTTCTCCAGAAACAACGCTGAATTTTAACATAACTGGACATTTCTCTGACAAGCCAGAACAGGACAGAAAGGCCCAGATCACTGCGGCAGGGCCCGGTGGGTGCGCTGGCTGGTGGGCAAGTGCAGCTCAAAAATATCATGAATGGCACGCAAGGCAGGAACCACATCTTCGTCTACCACCACCAGGCTGATATTGACTTCGCTCGAGCCTTGTGCGATCGCGATCACGTTGATTCCGGCCCGTGCGACTGCGGCAAAGACACGCGCGGCCAGCCCAGGGGTGCCGCGCATCCCGCTGCCCACCACCGCCAGGATGTTGATGGAGCCCCTTGCCTGGATCGCATCGATCTGCTGGTGTTCCAGCTCACGACGAAATTCGGTCTGCAAGGCGTTGATCACCGCCGCAGCCGAGCTGTCGGGCACGACAAAGCAGATGCTCTGCTCGCTGCTGCTCTGGCTGATCATCAGCACATTGGCGCCGACCCGGGCCACCGCACCAAAGGTGCGGGCTGCGATGCCCGGCACCCCCATCATGCCACGGCCAGCAACCGTGATCAGGTGCATAGAGCGGATCGCAGTGATGGCCTTGACAGTGCCGTGGCTCTCGGCGCGCGCTTTTTCGACAATCAGCGTGCCCGGGTGCGTCGCATCAAAGGTGTTGAGGACACGCACAGGGATATTTTTGGCGATGGCTGGGGTGACTGTCTTGGGATGCAACACTTTGGCCCCGTAGTACGCCAGCTCGGCGACCTCCTCGTAGCTCAGCTCCTGCAGGCTGCGCGCGTTGGGGACAATCCGGGGGTCGGCAGTCATCACGCCGTTGACATCGGTCCAGATCTGGATTTCGTCGGCGTCGAGGGCAGCGCCGAGGATCGCCGCCGAATAGTCTGAACCGCCACGCCCGAGTGTGGT
>JAPLGY010000226.1 GCA_026389955.1 Caldilinea sp.
GCTTTGAAGAGGCAGCCACCCTTCCTGTTGCCTTTCTCACTGCCTGGTATGGCTTGCAACAACTCGCTGCCCTGAAAGCCGGCGATCGCGTCTTGATTCACGCAGCAGCCGGTGGAGTCGGACAGGCAGCTTTGCAATTGGCACAGCAAGCCGGCGCAGAAATTTTTGGCACAGCCAGCCCGAGCAAATGGGCACAACTCCAGGCGCTTGGCGTGACCCACCTCTTCCATTCACGCACTATGGACTTTGCCGATGAAATCATGGCACTCACCCATGGCCAAGGCGTAGACCTCATCCTCAACAGTTTGAGCGGAGACTTTATTGCCAAAAACTTCGCCGTCCTCGCCCAACAGGGCCGCATGCTCGAACTGGGCAAGCTCGGGATTTGGGATGCACGACGGGTCCAGCAGACCCGCCCCGACGTCGCCTACTTTCAATTTGATTTCCGAGAAGACACATTGGCAGATCCCACACTGACACCAACCTTGCTGGCAAAAATTGGTGCAGGACTTGCAGACGGGACACTCACTGCCCTCCCCCACACCGTATTCCCCCTGACCGAAATAGCCGCCGCCCTGCGCCTGATGCAGCAAGCCGGCTACGTGGGCAAGATCGTGTTGGCGGTGCCGCCTTCACCCCACACGCCCACCGTTGCACCCCGTCGCCCCCCTGCAATTCACGCCGAGGGCAGCTACTGGATCACAGGCGGTCTCGGGGGTCTGGGTCTCCAGGTGGCCCAGTGGTTGGCGACACAAGGCGCTCGCCATCTGGTGCTCAGCAGCCGACGCGGCATCGCCCCCCCTTCTGCCCAACCCATCCTCGATCAACTTGCCGGCCAAGGGGTTGAGGTGTTGACCGTTGCCGCCGATGTGGCCCAGGCCGCAGATGTCCAACGGGTGCTGGCCTGCTGCCCACAACCGCTGCGCGGCGTGGTCCATGCCGCCGGCGTCCTGGCGGATGGGCTGCTTCCCCAACAGTCGGCAGCCACCTTTGCCCAGGTCATGGCCCCGAAAGTCGCAGGCAGCTGGTATCTGCACCAATTCCTTCAACAGACCCCCACGGTTGCTCTTGACTTCTTTGTCGCTTTCTCCTCCATCGCCTCCACCCTGGGGGCACCAGGACAAAGCAACTATGCTGCAGCCAATGCCTTTTTGGATGCCCTCATGTATCAACGCCATGCACAAGGCTTGCCAGCCCTTGTCATCAACTGGGGACCGTGGGCAGACGTGGGCATGGCGGCAGAGTTGAGCACGCGCGACCGTCAACGGTTACAGCAACAAGGCATGCGCTTTCTGCCGCCAGCCACAGCAATTGCAACCTTCGCCCAGTTGCTGCAGCAGTCCATACCCCAAACATCCGTCATCACCTTTGACTGGTCACACTGGCTGACCCAACCGGCCACTCTCACCCCCTTCTATCAACGCATCCGACAAGCAGTGGCCGACCAGGCACACAACCACCCTGCCCAAAAATTTGCCACCAACCAGCCCCACAATCCACATCAGGAGGAGAGAAACGGCAGTACACCGACAAGGCACCCCCCCACCGCCTTCCGGGAACGCCTGGCACAGACACAGCCCGGCCAGCAGCGTCCGTTGTTGCTGGCCCATGTGCAAGAACAGGTCACAAAGGTGTTGGGGCGCGGGCCAAACGGCAACCTGTTGGGGCTGCAGACCGGTTTCTTTGCTGCTGGCATGGATTCGTTGACCTCAATCGAGTTGCGCAACTATCTGCAGGCAAGTTTGGAATGTTCGCTTTCTGCCACGGTGGTCTTTAACTACTCCACCATCGAACGCCTGACCGACTATCTGGCGACAACCGTCCTGAAACTCACCCTGCCTGCCGATCCAACCGCCACCCAACCGGCCCCGTCCGATCCGTTCGCCAAAACCATCGAGCAGTTGAGCGACGACGAGGCCGAAAGTGCGTTGTTGGCCGAATTAGAAAAGATGGCCATCTAAGCCCTCTTCTGGAATCGAGAAATCGTCATGAGTGACCTTGAGCAAGAGACCCTCTCACCGACCAAACGAGCCTTGTTGGCCGTCAAAAAATTGCAGGCCCAGCTGGATGCGTTGAACCATCAACGCACAGAACCAATCGCCGTCATCGGAATGGCTTGCCGTTTCCCGGGCGCCAACACCCCAGAACAATTCTGGGATCTGCTCTGCCGAGGAGGCGACGCCATCAGCCAGGTGCCCGCAGATCGCTGGGATGCAGACGCGTACTATGACGCCGATCCGACAGCTGTAGGCAAAATCTATAATCGGTACGGCGGTTTCGTCCCCAACGTCGACCAGTTTGATGCCCAGTTCTTTGGGATTGCCCCCCGTGAGGCAGAAATGCTCGATCCCCAGCAGCGACTCTGGCTGGAGGTCTGTTGGGAAGCGCTGGAACGGGCTGGGATTCCTCCCTTCACCCTGCGCGACAGCCAAACAGCCATCTTTGCCAGCAGCGAACACCTGGATTATCTCCACCTGGCCACTGCCTCAGGTCAGGCGTTGAGCCTGTACACAGGCACAGGCAATATGCACAGCGTCACCTCCGGACGACTGGCTCACTTTCTGGGCACCCAAGGACCGGCAGTGACTCTCGATACTGCCTGTTCCGCTTCGCTGGTGGCCATTCACTTTGCTTGTCAAGCCTTGCGCAACGGAGATTGTACGTTAGCACTGGCCGGCGGCGTCAACCTGATCTTGCATCCACTTGTGAGCACCCTCGCCGCACAAGGACGTGTCTTTGCTCCCGATGGCCGGTGCAAAACCTTTTCTGCCGCTGCAGATGGCTACACGCGCAGCGATGGGTGTGGGGTTGTCGTCCTCAAACCCCTCTCTGCAGCACAGCAAGATGGCGACACGATTTTGGCAATTGTACGTGGTACAGCCGTCAACCATGACGGCCACAGCAGCGGCCTGACCGTGCCCAACGGCGTCAGCCAACAAAAATTGATCCGCCAGGCGCTGGTCAACGCCCATGTGACAGCAGATGAAATCAGCTATGTCGAAACACATGGTACAGGGACCGCCCTGGGCGACCCAATTGAACTTGACGCCCTGGGCGCAGTGTTTGGTCAGCGAACCGAGCCTTTGTGGATCGGCGCCGTGAAAACCAACATCGGCCACACTGAAGCCGCAGCAGGCGTCGCTGGCGTGATGAAGGTGGTGCTCGCCTTGCAGCATGGCCTGATCCCCCCCCAAGTGCATTTCAAAACAGCCAATCCCCATATCCCGTGGAACGATCTGCCTTTTGTGGTTCCAACAGCGCCCCAACCCTGGCCTACAGCCAAACGACTGGCCGGTGTCAGTTCTTTCAGTCTGAGCGGCACCAATGCCCACGCGATTCTCGAAGCTGCTCCCCCCCCTCTGCCCCACACCCCGGCTGCACCGACCGACACCCCGTATGCCCTGTTGACTCTCAGCGCCCGCAGCGAAACAGCCCTGCAATGCATGGTCAAGCAGTATGCAGATCATTTGGCAGCGCTGCTGGCTCAGCCGACAACAACGCAGCCCACACTTGCCGAACTCGCCTACACAACGCAGACAGGCCGTTCCCACTTCGAACATCGCCTGAGTGTGGTGGCTTCATCGCTTTCCCAGGCAGAGCAGACCTTGACCTCCTTTGCCCGCGGGGAGGCGTTGGGCAGCCTCTCCCTCGGCAGCCCTCCACTGGATCCCCCCAAAGTCGCCTTTCTCTTTCCAGGACAGGGGGCACAATATGTCAATATGGGCTTCCAACTCTATCAAAGTGCACCGATCTTTCGCAGTGCAGTCGATGAATGCGATCAAATTTTACAAACGTATCTCGGTCGCTCCCTGCTCCCCATCCTCTACCCGACGCTGGCCGCTCCCTCCACTCCAGGAACCACAGAGACTCCACACGAACCAGAAACGTTGATCTACGAAAGTCTTTATGCCCAGCCAGCTATTTTTACCATCGCCTATGCGCTGACAAAATTCTGGACAACGTTGGTAGGCCCCCCTGCATTTGTGCTTGGACACAGCACAGGTGAATATGCTGCAGCCTGCGCCGCAGGGGTGTTCAGCCTGGAAGACAGCCTGAAGCTTGTCGTCAAACGCGGGCAGTTGGTTCAAACCTTGCCGCCCCTCGGGGCCACCGTGGTTGTCATGCAGGACGAGACAACCGTCCTGGCCCTGCTCCAAGCACACCCCAAGGTGACAGTGGCCGCGATCAATGGGCCGGGCAGTGTGGTCATCTCCGGTTTGAAGACAGAGATGGCCCCTGTGCTGGACGAATTGTTTGCCCGCCGCATCATCGCAAGAGCGCTGCCAGTTTCCGTAGCCGCCCACTCTGTCATGATGGACCCCATTCTGGATGAGCTGGAACAGTCGATCGGTGAGGTGCAACGCCACCCCCCCCACCTCTCCGTCGTGTCCAGTCTTCTTGGCCGCGTCGCCGAGACAGAATTGACCGAACCGTCCTACTGGCGCCGCCAGCTGCGTCAACCCGTGCGCTTTGCCGATGGCGTACGCACACTTCACGAACAGGGCTGCAACTTTTTTATCGAACTCAGCCCCAAACCTGTCTTGCTCCACATGGCACAACAATGTCTGCCCAACGTCGGCGTCTGGACCGCCTCGCTGCGCGAGGAGCAGAATGACTGGCAACAGATCTTGACCAGCGTCGGCATTTTACATGCCCATGGCCTCCCCATCCACTGGCCCACACTCTACAGCAGTTCCCTCCCCCACAAGGTGCCGCTGCCAACCTATCCGTTCCAACGGCGGCGTTACTGGCTGGACACAGATCGCACAGAGCGCCCCCCTGCCCCCCTGCCCCAAACCCCTTTGCTCGGCTTCATTCAGCAGGGCAATGCCCAGGCCTTAACCGACTTGCTGCAACAGAGTGGTCACTTCACCGCAGCCGAAAAACCGCTTCTCCAAAAAGCAATGCAGCTGTTGGTACAACAACAGCAGGCACAGCTGGCCGCAACAACAGAGAAAAACTCCGTGCCAGCCCCTTCTGAGACCAGACAGCCGCCCGATCTGCAACCAGCCCTCTATGAGCTGGTCTGGCAACCCCAACCACGCCAGGAGACAGATCTCCCCCTGCTCCCCGCAGGGGTCTGGCTGATCCTGGCCGATACCGAGGGCGTCGGCCAGCTGCTGGCCGAACTGCTGCGCGAACAGAACCAAATCTGCTGTCTGGTCTACACCGGTGAGAGGTACCAACGCACCGAGGAAACGTGGATCCTCAATCCAACACAACCAGAAGCGTTTCACCGACTCTGTCAAGAGATCCGCTCGCTCGGTCCTCTGCGCGCAGTAGTCCAGCTCTGGGGATTGAACAGCAGACCAGAGGTCACCACAGCAACCCTCGAAAACGCACAACAGACTCTGCTGGGAGGACTTCTCTATCTCAGCCAGGCACTCCTCAAAGAGGGCGCTGCGCCACGCCTTTGGGGGATCACGCGTGGCGCAGTGGTCGTTACACCGGCCGAAGAGACCGCCTCCCCGCCAGCGCTCCCAGCCATTGCACAGAGTACGCTCTGGGGAATGGGACGGACCCTGGCCCTGGAATTGCCCCACCTCTGGGGAGGTCTGCTGGATGTCGATCCGGTTGACCTGCCGACCAGCGAGGAGACCTTGTTCGCCGCAGCAGCTGCCATTCTCACCGAACTGTGGGACGCCCAAGGCGAAACGCAGCTGGCCTACCGAAAGGGCGTGCGCTATGCAGCGCGCCTGCACAAAGCCCCGCCCCCAGCAGCAATGACCACACCAGCCCCCATTCGCGCCGACGCCACCTACCTCATTACCGGAGGGCTGGGTGGGCTGGGCTTGCAGGTCGCGCGCTGGCTGGTAGAACAAGGCGCCCGCCACCTGGTCCTCAGCGGACGGCGGGGGCTGGGTGACAGAGCAGCAGCCATCGCCCCGCTGACAGACGCCGGCTGCACAGTGCACCTGCTCCAAGCAGATGTCGCCCAGCCCGGGGAGGTGGCGCAACTCCTGGCCACCCTTGAAAAAACCCTGCCCCCCTTGCGCGGGATCGTCCATGCCGCTGGACTCATCGACGATGGAATCGTGTTACAACAACAATGGTCGCGTTTCCAGAAGGTGCTGGCCCCCAAAGTGGCCGGCAGTTGGCATCTTTACACCCAGACGGCTCAGCAGCCACTCGATTTTCTGCTTTTCTTCTCCTCGGCTGCAGCACTCCTTGGATCCCCTGGACAAAGCAATTATGCAGCCGCCAATGCCTTTCTCGATGCGCTCGCCGTGGCAGGCCGCAGAGCCGGACGGACAGTCCTGAGCATCGGCTGGGGCTCCTGGGGCGGAACAACGCTGGCGGCCGAACGCACAGGAAGCGGAGAAGCCTTGCTCGATCCGGCGCTCGCGCTCCGCTGGATGCACGGCTTGCTGGCACAACACCGAAGCGGTTCTGTCGGCATCCTGGCAATGGATTGGAATGAATTTCGTCGCGCGTCCGCTGCGCCCCTGCCATTCCTCTCCACTCTCGATCTCCAGCCACACCCCCCTGCTGGGTCGACACAAACGACGGAAAGCACCCGTTCGCTGCGGACGGAGCTGCTCCAAGCGCTGCCCGACGAACGAACAGAACGACTGAGCCGCTATCTCAAACAGGAAGTGGCACAGGTATTGGGCGCCTACGAGCTGCCAGAATCCCATCAACGCTTTTTTGAGATGGGCATGGATTCACTCATGACGCTGCAACTGAGCAACCGTATTCAAACCACCCTTGAAGTTCAATGCCCCATTCCCTGGATCTTTGAACACCCAAGCGTCACACTGTTGACACGGTACTTGCTCGAGGACGTGCTGGGCTTGCCCGCCGCACCGGGCGCACCGCCAGCTGCAAAAGATTTCGATCCACCCGCTTCTCCCCCCCAAAGCCATGACACAGCAGAGGCAATCCGGCAGATGTCCACAACCGAGCTGACAGCCCTCATCGATCAGGAGTTGGCGATGCTGCTAGGAGGCGCAGCATGACCCCGGCCACAAACCAGAACGCAGAGCTGACTGCCCTGCAACGGGCAGCACTGGCAATCCAAGAACTGCGCGCCCGGCTCAACACCTTGGAAAATACCCGCCAGGAACCAATTGCCATTGTCGGCATGGGCTGTCGCTTGCCCGGTGGCTGCGAAACACCAGAAGCCTTTTGGAGCCTCCTGCACCAGGGTGTCGATGCCGTCACAACAGTGCCGCCAGAACGCTGGGATGTCGAGGCCTACTACGACCCCAACCCCGATGCACCTGGAAAAATGTACATGCGCGAAGGGGCTTTTTTGACCCAAGTCGATCACTTTGATCCTCTTTTCTTCGGAATTGCCCCGCGCGAAGCCATGAGCATGGACCCCCAACAACGGCTGCTGTTGGAATGCAGTTGGGAAGCACTCGAACGGGCCGGCCATGCCCCCGATCGACTGCCCGCCCAAACTGGCGTTTTTGTCGGAATCAGCGAGAACGATTACGGCAAGCTTACCCTGCCCCCCAACACCGTCGATGCCAACTATGAAGGCAGCGGCAACAGTTTCTGCTTTGCTGCAGGCCGCATTTCCTACCTGCTCGGCGTGCATGGGCCCAGCCTGAGCGTGGATACAGCCTGCTCTTCCTCATTGGTGGCGATCCATCTGGCAGTGCAAAGTTTGCGCAATGACGAGTGCGAGCTGGCCCTGGCCGGCGGTGTACAGATCAACCTGGCCCCAGAAACCTATGTTCTCATCTCCAAATTGCGCGCCCTGGCGCCGGATGGCCGCTGCAAAACCTTTGACGCCGCCGCCGATGGATTTGGACGCGGGGAAGGGTGCGGCATGGTCGTTCTCAAACGGCTCTCCCGGGCGCTGGCCGAGGGAAACCCAATTCTCGCCCTGATCCGTGGCACAGCGATCAACCATGATGGGCCCAGCAGCGGGCTGACGGTGCCCAACAAACTTGCACAAGAGCGGCTGATCCGGCAGGCACTGCAAAATGCCCGAGTCGAAGCGACCGCTGTGAGCTATGTCGAAGCACATGGCACTGGCACCGTCCTGGGTGACCCCCTTGAACTGCGCGCCCTCGATGCCGTGTATGGCCCAGGGCGCGTCACACCCCTCCTCATTGGTTCAGCCAAAACCAATATCGGCCACCTGGAGGCGGCGGCCGGTGTGGCCGGCTTGATGAAGGTCACACTCGCTTTGCAACATGGCGAAATTCCTGCCCATTTGCACTTTCGCCAGCCCAACCCCCATGTCGACTGGTCTGCCCTGCCCATGACAGTGCCAACCCAAAATACCCCCTGGCCCACACAGACACGTCTGGCTGGCGTCAGTTCCTTTGGGCTCAGCGGCACCAATGCACATCTCATCCTCGAAGCAGCACCGAACGCGTACGCTCCCCCCTCCACAGAGAGCGCCTCGCGCACCCACCATCTCTTGACCCTCTCGGCCAAAAATGCCGCAGCGTTGACAGACCTGGTCGCCCGCTATCAAACCTATCTGACCGCTCATCCCGAAATCGCACTGGCCGATCTCTGCGGCACGACCCACACAGGCCGCGCCCACTTTTCCCACCGTCTCGCCCTCACCGCCGAAACCCCCGGCGATCTGGTGGAACGGCTGACTGCATTCCAAAAGGGGGATGAAACCGACATCGCCGTCGGCCAGGTCAAGGGCGACACCCCCCCCAAGGTGGCCTTTCTCTTCACCGGCCAGGGCGCCCAATACCCAAACATGGGACACCAACTCTATACAACCGAACCCCTCTTCCGCCAGGCAATCGATGCGTGCGACGAACTTCTGCGCCCTTTGCTGGGACTTTCGATCCTGTCGGTGCTCTATCCCGAAAACAGAGATGGCCAAAAGGAAATCAGAGACGGGACAGAGACCCTTTTGGAGCAGACTGCCTACGCCCAACCAGCCCTCTTCACCCTGGAGTACGCGCTGGCCCAACTGTGGCAAAGCTGGGGAATTACACCTACCGTGGTCATGGGACACAGCGTTGGAGAAATCGCAGCGGCCTGTGTGGCCGGCGTCTTCAGCCTGGCGGATGGGCTAAAATTGACCGCAGAACGCGGAAGGTTGATGCAGACACTGCCCCCAATTGGAACGATGCTCGCAGTGCATGCCTCTCTGGACTCGGTTGAACCGCTGCTCAGATCCTCTTCTGGGCAGATAGCGGTTGCCGCAATCAACAGCCCACAAAGCATTGTGCTTGCCGGCGCACAAGACCCTATGGCCGAACTGGCAACACAGCTGCAGGCACAAGGCATCAAAACCAAAACATTGACCGTCTCGCACGCGTTTCATTCGCCCCTGATGGAGCCAATCTTGGCTGATTTTGCCCAAGTCGCACGCCAGATCACCT
>JAPLGY010000744.1 GCA_026389955.1 Caldilinea sp.
GGGATGAATCTGAGTTTTTATGTGGATGTCGCCAGCGGGGCTACCATCGTGCTGCTGCAGGCGACGGCTTTTGTTGTGGCCCTGGTGGTGAGCGCGCTGCGCCGTCAGGTGAGCAGCCGTCTGGCGCACGTGCACATCGACTGACTGACACCTGAAGCTGTCGCAGGTCGGCGGCGGAACCGGGGGGGGGCTGCCGGGCGTCTTTGTAAGAAGAGGCCCGGCAGTTTTGATCGGGGCAGACTGGTTTCGACAGGAGGAAGTTTCAATGCAAACACGCAAATGGAGCCTGCTGATCGCTGTGGTGTGGGCGCTGGGCTGGGCTGGGGTCGGGCTGGCCGCACCAGCCAGCCAAATGGAGAATCCAGCTGCTGCGGAGACCGGCACATTGGCTGTCTGGGCTTCCAGCCTGTATCCGGCGGCAGACAGCCCTGGTCTGTTGGAGGTGGTTGCGCTCTATCCTGACAACACGGCCGAGGTGGTCAGCCTCTATCTGGACAAGGGCTCGGTGGTCGAGACAGGCACCTGGGAGGCTGGCCGCGAGGGGGCGATCACGGTGGTGTTGACCGGCACACAGGAGGAAAGTTACCCGGAGCCGGTCACGCTGGCTCTGGCACCGACGGCGGAGGGGTTGCTCGACAGTGGCACGTTCCTTTTTCACGAGCTGGAAGTGATGACCCCAGCAGAGTTGGATGCTCGGGATGCGGCAAGCAGGGCCGCAGAGGGGCCGGATGAGAGCCGCAACGAGCCGGCGAACCCTTTGGCAGAGGACGACTTTGGCAGCATCTGGCTTTCCCCGGTCTATCCAGCGGCAGATGCGGCCGGGTACCTGACGGTATTGGTTCTTTACGAAAATGGTGCGTTAGAACAGACCAGCCTCTACCTGACCCAGGGGATCATTCAGGAAGTGGGCAGCTGGGAGACAGATGGCCTGGGCAGCCTCACGGTGACGTTGACCGGCACCCACGAGACGGTGTACAGCGACGCAGCCAGCACAGTCTACCGCCAGGCAGGCGACCGCCTGGTGGACGGCCTGTTTGAGCTGGCAAGTTGGCCGCGGGTCACGCCGGAAGCGCTGTTGGCAGCGAGCGATCCCAGTGGCACCTATGTCACCAATGTCTATCCGGCCGCCGATGCAGCCGGCACCGTCGGGCTCTTGACCCTCTATGCCAATCATGCTGCCGAACAGACGACCCTGTATCTGGGCAAGGGAACCGTCACAGAGGTGGGCACGTGGGCCAGCCAGCTGGATGCGACTTTGGCTGTCACGCTGACCGGCACGCTGGAGGAAGCGTATGCGACGGCCGCCATCACGGTCTACACGCGCACGGAGGGGAGCCTGCAGAACGGCCTTTTTTCCTTTTTCAAACTGACCGAGATCACCCCGGCCATGCTCGAGTCGAGGGCAGCCGACTTGACGCCAGCCGACTAAAGCGGCTGCCTGCCAGAACAACATTCCAGCGGGACGACAGCAGAAAATTTTCTGCTGTCGTCCCGCTGGCTCCAACAGTGCGTGGCGAAGGCGTCTGCCGGTGCCCGCACAGGAGGGTTGGCCGCCTCTGTTGCGGCGTCTGGTTGGGTCGTCTATTCGGCTGGTGCGAATTCCATGATGCCTGTGTCGTACCGAAGCGCTGCATACAGCCGCCCCTCCTCGAACAGATAGGAGGCGATCCCCGACAGATCCAGAACAAACTGGTCGTGCAGCGACTCGGGCGCGCAGGCGGCCATGGTGCTGGTCTGCAGTTCGATGATCAGCTCGACGTCGTCGGCAATGCTGTACACGCCGTCGAGCTGGTTGCAGTCATCCTGCACGCTGACTGTGCCGTCGGTGCCAAACTCGATCACATAGCGTGTGGGATCCACCGGGGCGACCACTGTGTCGTTGCCGTAGGCGGTGCCTTGCCAGGCCCAGGCCGTGCCGGGCAGGGCCTGGGCTCCATCCTCTGGGGTGTTCTCTGCCGACTCGGTCGAGCCTGCCACCTCTTCGACCAGCAGCAGGGTGTCCTCCTGCCAGGCGTAGCGTTGGGTGATCGGCTGACTGGGGCAGCAGAGCGGGTCTTCTGGCCCCTGCACAAGCAGGCTGACTTCGATCTGGCCGTTGTCGTCGAACGTCAACGCCTGGACGTCGACGCGGTCCCCCAGCGGGGCGCTGGCGACGTGGGTGGCCTCTCCTTCCGTGAGCACAACCAGGGCCAGGCTGACAAAGAGCCCGCTGCCCCCGCCGCTTTCTGTCAGAATTGTCGCTGCCGCTTCCTGTCCGTCGAGCGTGCTGTAGGCGATCGGGTCTGCAAGCAGCCTGACCTCGATCCCGCTGGCGCTTTCCTCGTCGATCGACTCGGTGTAGACCCCATTGGCGAGCAGTGCGCGCCCCTCCAAAGCCAGCTCGGAGTTGAAGGCCAGATTGGCCAGGGCAGCCGGGGCCAGCGGGTTGCTCTCCACCATTGGGGTGACAGAGAGCAGCAGCTCGTCCAGCGCAGCCAGATCTGGGGAAAAATCGGTGCTGGGCAGGCGGTCAAAGGTGGTGGTCAGCGCTGTGAGGGTGGTTGCGTAGCTGTCGACAAACTCGGCATAGGCGGTCGCGTCCAATTCTTGTGGCGCATCGGGGAGCGCCGTCGTTGTCACCGGCAGCATGGCTACGATCAGAAATTCGCCGTCCCCGCTGAGGCCTTGGAACACATAGCGCAGCTGGCTGTTTTCGACCGGCGAGAGATCCTGGACAAAACGCCCGACGAAGCGCACGCCGGCTCCGCCGTCAGCCCGATCCAGATAGCGGATCTGGGCAGAAAAATCGTTGCTGGCGTTCTGCTGCGGCAGCACGGGCGGCGGGCTGGCGGGCCGCTCGGCCAACAGGCTTTCCAGCGCAGCCAGCGTCTCCTCTACAGCGGGGTCGCCTGCCTCCTGCCAGAGCTGGCGGTAGGCGGCTACCGGGTAGACAGCCACATAGCCGTTGGCGGCCTGTAGGACATCCAGATCGGCGGTGCCAAAGGTCCAGGCAAAGTGTTTGGGCAACCCTTGGCCGCTGAGCGGCGGCAGGGTGTTGTCGTAGGCCGTTGCCGGAACGACCGTCGCCTGAATCGACTCGGCAAAGGCGCCTTTGTCGGCCACGCTGCTGCTGTCGAGCGTG
>JAPLGY010000478.1 GCA_026389955.1 Caldilinea sp.
CGGCAGAATCTGCCCGATCGCAGCGGCTGGCCAGCCCGCCTCTTCCCAGCCGGCCAGCAATGCATCTACCTGGTCTGGGTGAGCGGTCGCCAGCAGCGCCCCCGAAGCCAGCGTGCCCAGCGGGTCCAGGCCCAGCGCGGCACAGAGCCGCCGGCTCAGCCCAGAGATCGCCACCGCATCCAGATCCACCTGGAGCCCGACCTGGCCGGCGGTCGCCAGTTCGGCCAGCCCGGTCGCCAGCCCCCCTTCTGTCGGGTCATGCATTGCCGTCACCCACCCGGCGTGTGCGGCCAGCAGTGCCGGGCGCAGCACGCTGATTCCAGGGTCAAAAAGGTAATTGGCGGCGACCTCCAGTTCGGCAGCATCCCAGCCAGCCGCCAGGAGCTGGCTGCGCCTCTCGCGTGCGAGGACGCTGGTCCCCTCGACCGGCACTTTGCCGGCCAGCAGCAGCACATCTCCGGGCCGGCAGCCGCCGCTGCACACCTGGTGCCGTCGCTCCACCTCCCCCAACATCGTGCCCAGCACCACCGGCTGGGTGACAGCCGGGGTCACCTCGCTGTGCCCACCGGCGACCACGACCCCCAACGAACGGCAGGCGGCCCCGATCTGCGCAAAGAGCTGCTGGGCCAGTTCGACTGTGGCCCCGGCAGCAGGCAGCAGGAGGGTGGGCAGGAAAAAACGGGGGGTAGCCCCTGTGACCGCCAGGTCGTTGGCGCAGACATGAACCGCATAAAACCCGATCTGGTCGGTCGCAAAGGTGATCGGGTCGCATTTGGCAACCAGCAGCCTGGCCGACGAACGGGCAAATTCAATGACAGCGGCATCTTCGCCGACCGCAGGCCCCAGCACCAGGTCGGCGTCCTGGGTCGGCAGCTGGCCCAGCAGTTCAGCCAGCAAGGCGGGCGGAAGTTTGCCAGGGCGCAGCCCCTTCGACCGATCTCCGTTGCTCACCGATCTCCTCTCCCTTCATTCGACGACATGCACAGGCATGCCCAGAAACGCCAGCCGGAACAACGCCGCAGCCGCAGGGTCGTCGAGCATGGCACAGCCGAAGGTGGCCGGTTGCCCGATCAGCCCAGACCAGATCTTTTTGCCGGTCTGCCAGGCCACCGGCAAGCCATGAATGCCGTTCTCGTACGGGCCGACATCGTAGATCCCCAGCCAGTAGGGCATATCCAGCCGCCAGGCGTTGCTTTTGGCGTTGAGAATTTTTGATTTTACTGCGTAATCGCCCGGCTTGGTGCGCCGTTCGCCGGCCCCCGTGCTGCACGGCCACTCCTGCAGCACCTGCTCGCCGCGGTAGACCCAGCACTGCTGACGGCTGAGGCTGACGACAAAACGCGTCCCCGACACAGGCACCGGGGGCAGCGACCGGTCAAAGGCCGGCGGCCCATAGGGGATGCGCAGCTCGCGGTGGTTGTAGACCGTCTCGGTGTCGGGCAAATTGTTGTACGTCTGGATGGCCAACATCGTCGTGTTGAGGTCGCGTGCAATCTGAGAAAGGGTGTCGCCAGGCTGGACCGTGTAGGAGAAAAAGCCGCTGCGCGGCCGCCCCACCTGCTGCCCAGCAGCTTGTGCCGCCGGGATCGCCAGCTGCTGGCCAGGATAGACTCTGTTCGGGTCTACGATCTGGTTCTGCTGCAGCAAGGCGGCCAGGGAGACGCCGTGCTGCGCTGCAATCTGGCTCAGGCTCTCGCCAGGCTGCACAGTATACTCTTGGGCGATTCGCAGCGGACGCAGCTCGGCGCCGGTCGCAGGAAGCAGCAGCTGCTGGCCAGCGGTGAGAGGTTCATCCACGCTGGCAAAACGGTTGAGACGGCGCAGGGCATCGCTGTCGACCCCTGTACGCAGCGCGATCAGCGCCAGCGTATCGCCGCCCCGCACGGTGTAGGTCGGGTTCAGGGTGCTGGCCAGGTTGGGAGGCGCCGGCTGGGCAAAAAGAGGTCCCCCCCACCACAGCCCTCCTGACAGCAGACTCGCCACCCAAATAGCCCATATCCACCCCTTGCGCCAAAAGCAAAACAGATGCATCACAGATCTCTCCCCCACAACAGAGCCTTCCTCCCGGCAGGGTACAGGAACCCAATCAGAAGGCTCTCTACACTCTATCACAATTTTCGGCCGGATCTAGCTTCCAGCCTCCTCTTTCAGATCTCTGTCCATTGTCTGGCCGCACGCCTCACATACAAACACTCGATCGGACAATGTCTACCCCCCACAGACTCGGCTGTAAAAAAGGGTTGTGGTATCCTGAAAGAGCGACCGACAGGCCCCCCAACAAAGGACTGGCCGGTTGCATGTTACCACACACAAACTTTTTCCACAGTCTCTCAACGCAAAGGAGAACGTATGCCGCCCCAGTCCACCACCGTTCTTATGGAGGAAACCCAATGACGCGCGCCCGTTCTTGGATTCTGTTCTGTCTGCTGCTGCTCTTTGTACACGGGATGGCCGGCTGTGCCGGGGTTGCCCGCCCGGCCGACCCTGCTGCTGCAGAAACCGACCCTGCCTGCCCAGAACCCACCCCGCGTCTGGAGGTTGTTTCCACCGAGGTCAATCTTTTCGTATGGGCACAGTACCTTCCGCAAGAAATTTATGACTGCTTTGCAGAGGTGTACGGGATCCAGGTCAATCTGGAAGAGTATTCCAATGACGAAGAGATGGTCGCGAAACTGTCTGCGGGCGGTGCCAACTACGATCTGGTGGTGCCCTCCGATTACATCCTGGGCCTGATGATCCGACGGGAACTGCTGCAGCCGCTGGACCCGGCGCGGCTGCACATCCTGGAGCAATTCGACCCAGCCTTTCTGGATCAACCTTTTGACCCCGGCAACCGCTACACAGTCCCCTCCACAGCGGGCACCGAGTCGATCTTTGTCAACACGGCGGCAGTCGAAACGGTCCCCCAATCCTTTGCGGATTTTTGGAACACAGACTATGCAGGGCGCATTGTCATGCTCGACGCGCCGCGCACCGTGATCGGGATGACCCTGCTGTCTTTGGGGTACGATGCCAGCACGCAGGATCCTGCCCAGCTGGAGGAAGCCAAGGCCCGGCTGCTGGAACTGGTGCCCCACATCCAGCTGTTTGACAGCAACAGCCCCAAAACAGCGCTGATTGCCGGCGACGCCGACGTCGGCATGGCCTGGAGCAGCGAGGCAGAGCTCGCTACCCAGGAGGAGCCGGCGATCCAGTACATCTACCCGACAGAAGGGGCGATCCGCTGGCAGGTCAACCTGGCCATTCCCAGCGCTGCCGCGCACGTCGACGGCAGCTATGCCTTTATCAACTATCTGCACCAGGCGGATGTCTTCTGGCGGGCGCTTGTCGACTACCCCAATACCCTTCCCAACAGAGCAGCGCTCGAATACGCCAAAATCCACCAGCCTGACCTGTACAACCGCTACATGCAATCGCCCATCACCAATGTACCGCCCGCAGTGCTGGAGAAGGCGCACTACCTGCGCGACGTCGGCGATGCACTGCCGATCTACGACAAAATCTGGACGGAAATCAAAGGCGGCGAGTGACCTGAAAGGAAACCGAGTTTTCTGGAAAGGCTCGGTTTCCGGCGAGGTAAATTTCTGTGCAGACGGGGAGTGAATGGGGCGGGGCAACAAAAAACGGCTGGCTATTGCCAACCGCACCGTGTCTGCTGTGAGGGATTCACCCTGTGAAAAATTCACCCAGTGAAAAACTCACCCCAAAGTTGCTTCTTATAGAAAACAGAGCATGTTGGCAACGACCTACTCTCACATGAGCCGTAGCTCACACTACCATCAGCGCTGACAGGCTTAACTGCCGGGTTCGAGATGGGTCCGGGTGTACCCCTGTCGCTCCTGTCAC
>JAPLGY010000132.1 GCA_026389955.1 Caldilinea sp.
GATAGGCCACCTTCTGCTGCTCCGAAGGGGTCTTGATGGCCAGTTCCGCCACGATCCGACGGGCCGCCAACTTTTCTGCTGCCTTGCGCAAAAACCCCAGAAACCCGGCAAAAATCGCCAGATTGGAGAGAGACAGGTTGACAAAAAGAGGCTCCTCCACCAGAATGCCCTCCTTGCGCCGCTCCTCCGGCACAAGCGCCAGACCGCTGCGCACCGCCTGGTGCGGCGTGCGCACCTGGATCAGAGCCCCGCGCAGACGAATCTCCCCATGCTTGACCGGCAGCGCACCAAAAATTGCTTTGCACAGCTCCGTTTTTCCAGCCCCCACCAGCCCCGCCAGCCCGACGATCTCCCCTGCATTGACCCGCAGGCTGACCTGCCTGACCTGCTCCCCGCGCGCAGTCAGGTCGCGAATCTCCAAAAGCGGCCCCCCGATGGACACCTGGGTCTTGGGATAGGTCTCCGAAAATCGATGGCCCAACATCCACTCCACCACCTGCAGCGAGGTAAGCCCTGCCGTTGGCTGGCAGGTGACCACCTGCCCGTCCCGCAAGATCGTCAACTCCTCACAAATTTCAAAGATCTCTGGCAACCGGTGCGAAATGAACACAATCCCTACCCCATGGTTGGCCGCCAACTCCTTGATCAGACGAAAGAGTTCCCGTGTTCCCCTGCGCCTTGGACGCACGCGGGGTGTGAATGTCTACCTCCTGGCCGTCCATCCGAATGCTGCCTGTGTAGTGGCTGTACGCACCCGCCAGAATTTTCATCAGCGTCGATTTGCCCGCCCCGTTGGCACCGATCAACGCCTGAATTCTGCCGGTGTGGACGGTGAAATCGACCCCCTGCAACGCCTTCACGCCAGGAAATTCGATGGCGATGTTTTTCATCTCCAAGATATGGTGGGCCTGGGCTGCGATGATGCACCTCCTCAAAACAAAACGCTTGACCGTCAGAGATTTCGAAAGAGGCCGCCCCCCCCTGCACCAAAACAGGTCGCAGACAACCCTGGAGCCATGCGCAGACAAAAAAAGAGGACCAGGCAACGCCCGATCCTCTCCAGCTCGCTCAGGCCCCTGCTTCCCTTAAAAAGCCAGTGCCCCCTCCCTTACGGGGTGCACCCCGCCAGCTGCTCCATCCAAGGCTCGAGGAATGCATTCGATTCTCCCCACCCCTCCACCACATCCTTCAAGTTCAGCATGTTGGTGTCTGGCTTCAGTTGAGACGCCTTGATCAGCCTGGCTTCCAGATCGTAGTTGGCCGGCACCTCTTCGCCCGCAAATTTCTTGGCCAGCAGACGCATGTCCACCATCCCAATCAGCGCCGGGTCGACCGCCGCTGTCGAGAGCCAGACCGACCCTTCCTCACGCATCAGGTTCATGTCCTGGTTGGAGATGTCGATCGAGATCAACGCAATGTCGGTGCGGCCAGCATCTTTGAGCGCCTTGTACGCCCCTTTGGCCATTTCATCCCAAGATCCCCAGATGGCATCCACACTCCCTTCAGGATATTTGGCCAGCAGCGCGCCCACCTTGGCCGCCATGTCTCCTTGCACATCCTGGAAGTTGGTCGGCCCCACTGTCTCCAATGTCTCCAGCTTGCCTTCTTCCAAAAACTTCTGGTAGATGGTCTCACGACGGTCCAGTGGAGGAACGCCAGGACCCCACCAGAGCTTGATGACCCGGGCCGGGCTGCCGTCGGTCTTGAGCGCCGCAATCTCAGACAACGACAGCTCCGCCAGCTTGAAATCGTCCTGAAAGGTGGTGGTGATCTCGGGCAGGGTCTGGCCCTCCTTGTCGATCACCGTGTCAAAGGTCACCACCTGGATCCCTTTGTCTACAGCCGGCTTGAGCATGTCGTAGGAGTAATCCTTTTTGCCGTGCGAAATGACCAGCCCGTCGTAGCCCTTCTCGATCGCCTGGGCCACCAGCTCCTGGAACTTGGCGTCGTCGTTGTCAGCAATAAAGGTGTCGACCACAAACCCCAGCGACTCCCCCATGACACGCGTGCCCTCCAAAAATTGCTTGGTGTGGTCGTCGGAGGGCAGATTCCGCACCACCGCGATCTGGAGCGGTTCGGTCCGGTCTACAAATATCGCCGGCGCATCCGGCGCACAGGCGGCAGTTGCTCCCCCACTGGGAGCAGCAGCTTCCTGCCCTGTCGGGGCAGCCGGCGCCGCACAGGCAGACAAAAGCACCACACCTGCCACCCACACCCCGACAAGCCTGGCCCACAACTGTTTGCGCATCTTTTTCTCTCACCTTCTGTTGAAAAACGCGATCGTCCAATTTCCCCACCCAGCAACATACACCGTCCCCCACACGTACTA
>JAPLGY010000508.1 GCA_026389955.1 Caldilinea sp.
CAGCGCTATCCACATGAGCTCTCTGGCGGCCAGATCCAACGCATCTCGGTCGCGCGCGCACTCATTCCCCAGCCACGCCTGATCCTGGCCGACGAACCGGTCTCGATGGTCGACGCTTCACTGCGCATGGCCATCGTCAACCTTTTCAAAAAGCTGCGCGACGAACAAAACGTGAGCGTGATCTACATCACGCACGACCTGGCCACCGCCTACTACATCAGCGACCGCATCGCCATCATGCTGCGCGGCTATGTGGTGGAGTCCGGCCCGGTCGAACAGGTGCTGGATAAACCGCTGCACCCATATACCCAGCTGCTGCAGGAATCGGTGCCACGCCCTGCTGTTTCCGAACGCACACAGTGGGCCCGCCCCATCGAACTGGGCTCGACCGAAGTCAAAGAGTACAGCCGTGTCGGCTGCAAATATGCAGGACGCTGCCCACACGTGATGGATGTATGCAAGCAGGCCGACCCCCCCGACGTCGTTGTCGAAGGACGGACGGTCAAGTGCTATCTTTATACAAACGATGCACGGTAGGTTCTCGCCTACCCCACCTGGAAAGTTGTGAATGCAATGAACGAAATCACGCTGGACGCCAAGATTGCCAAGACCCCAATCGACCGCAATATCTACGGCCACTTCTCCGAACACCTGGGCCGTTGTATCTATGAGGGCTACTGGGTCGGCCCAGAGTCCCCCATCCCCAATGTGCGGGGCATCCGCAGCGATGTCGTGGCAGCGCTGCGCAAGATCAAAACCCCCGTGCTGCGCTGGCCAGGAGGCTGTTTCGCCGACGAATACCACTGGATGGATGGGATCGGCCCGCATGAACAGCGGCCGACAATGGTCAACACCCACTGGGGAGGAGTTGTCGAGAACAACCACTTTGGCACACACGAGTTTATGGAGCTGTGCGACCAGCTGGGCTGCGAACCCTACATCTGCGGCAATGTCGGCAGCGGAACAGTGCAGGAGATGTCACAGTGGGTCGAGTACATCACCTTCGACGGCAAAAGCCCGATGGCAGACCTGCGCCGGGCCAACGGGCGCGCCGAACCGTGGCCGATGAAATATTTCGGTGTGGGCAACGAAAACTGGGGATGCGGCGGACGCATGACCCCCGAATACTACGCCGACCTCTATCGACGCTACGCCCTCTATGCCCGCGACTACGGCGACAACCAACTCTATCGGATTGCCTGCGGCGCCAGCGGCGACGACTATCACTGGACCGAAGTGCTGATGGCCAAGGCAGGTGACAGCCGCGCCCTGCGCGGCCGCCAGATGGACGGGCTGGCCCTCCACTACTATACGTCGGTCAAACGACTGCCCGATGGCTCCCGCGAAGGCTCGGCAACCGAGTTCGACGAAGCCGGCTGGATCGAAATCATCGCCAAAGGACGGTTTATCGAAGAGCTGGTGCGCAAACACGGCACCATCATGGACAAATACGACCCCGACAAAAAGGTGGCAATGATCGTCGACGAGTGGGGCACCTGGTACGCAGTGGAACCAGGCACCCACCCCCGCTTTCTCTACCAGCAGAATACGATGCGCGACGCCCTCGTAGCAGCGATCTCGCTCGATATCTTCAACAACCATGCTGACCGCGTGCGCATGGCCAACATCGCCCAGACCGTCAACGTGCTGCAGGCGATGATCCTCACCAGGCAAGAGAAGATGCTGCTCACCCCCACCTACCATGTCTTCGAGATGTATGCCGCCCATCAGGACGCTACCCTGGTGCCGGTCGATGTGCGCAGCGAACGGTACGCGCACGCCGGCTACGCTGTGCCGGCGATCTCGGCTTCGGCTTCGGTCGACGCAGCAGGCCGGCTGCAGATCACGCTGAGCAACGCCAACCCCAACCAGGATCTGGCCACCACCCTCTTCGTGCGCGGTTTCCCAGCCACCCAGCTGCGCGGCCGCATCCTGCAGGCCCCCACCATGCACGCACACAACACCTTTGAACAGCCCAACCAGGTCACCCCCCAACCGTTCACCAGCGCACAACGCACAGCCGAAGGGGTCGAATTGGTGCTGCCCAAAATGTCCGTGGTGGCCCTGGAACTCCAATAAACGGCTCTGGACACAACCCACACCTCACAAAGAGGCGCCGATCGTTCGA
>JAPLGY010000449.1 GCA_026389955.1 Caldilinea sp.
GCGCCTTTCCAGAGTAACCATGCTGCATTTTGCGGGTCAGGAAGGACAGATTAAGCCATTTTGTCGACCATTTGCAGCGCGGAGAAGGCGAAATGGAGGGCAAATCGGGTGGAAGCCGGGCTGCTCTGTCGTCAAAAAGGGCCGATCCTCGTCGATTTTCGACCCAGATTCTGTATGTAAGCTCAATTCCAATCTTAAATTGAGAACTGCTGGCCAAGGGGGGGCACTGTTGACAATTTTTCCCGCTTCGTGCTATAGTGGGTAAGAAAATTGAATTCAGTGCGATGATGGAGACGAGTAAGTGTCTACGCGGTCACAGCGAGTCTGGGAGGGTGGAAGCCAGAGGACCTGTGTAGCGCCTAAAATCCCTCCGGAGCAGCGACCCGAACGAACGATCTGGTAGGCGTTGCCGGTGTTGTGAGCCGTTATCTTCACGGCAGGTCAGGTGTTTTCCGGGCCTTGCGACAAGGTGCCTGGCCACTGTGCTGGGAACCGGGGTGGTACCGCGGACTTCCCAGCCCGTCCCCATTAGGGGATGGGTCTTTTTTTGTTGGCGAGGCGAACGGCACCTACATTCAAGACGGGGTACAAAGATGACGACAAAACCACAGTTTGATGAGGTCAAACCCAGCGTCCGCTACCCGGAGCTGGAAGAAAAGATCCTGCAGCTCTGGCGGCAGCGCGAGGTCTTTCAGCGCAGCATGAGCGAGCGCGAAGGCGGGCCCGAATATGTCTTTCACGAAGGCCCCCCGACAGCCAACGGACGCCCTGGCATCCACCATGTGCTGGCGCGCGCCTTCAAAGATATTTTTCCCCGCTACAAGACGATGCAGGGCTACTATGTCCAGCGGCGCGGCGGCTGGGACACCCACGGGTTGCCTGTCGAAATTGAGGTCGAGAAAAAGCTGGGATTGACCGGCACGTTGAGCAGCCATGAGCTGTCGCTGGGCTACAAGGATGGCACGGTCGACCCCAGTGTCTTCGTCAAATTCCGTGTTCGTCGTGACAGCGGCCGTTCCTTCATGCCCAACGGCCGGACGCCCGAAGCGGTCGAGTACCTGCTGGCCTGGACGACGACACCCTGGACCCTACCCGGGAATGTCGCGCTGGCGGTCGGCGCCGAAATCGACTACGTGCGCGTACGCGACGCCGGCGGCGACCTTCTCCTCCTGGCCGCCGATCTGGCCGAACGGGTGTTGCGCCCCGGGTTCGAGGTGCTCGACCGGATGAAAGGGCAGGATCTGGTCGGTTTGCATTACGAGCCGCTCTATACGTTTTACCCGATCGACCAGGACTATGCGTATGTTGTTGCGGGCGACTTTGTCAGCACCGAAGATGGTTCAGGCATCGTGCACATCGCCCCGGCCTTTGGCGCCGATGACCTGGAGATCGGCAAAAAATATGGGCTGCCTGTGCTGCTCACGATCGATGGGAGCGGCGCCTTCCGCCCTGAAGTGACGCCCTGGGCCGGTCTCTTTGTCAAAGAGGCCGACCCTGCGATCCAGGAGGAACTGGCCAGCCGCGGTCTGCTCTACAAGGCAGGCACCTACGAACATGCCTATCCCTTCTGCTGGCGCTGCGATTCGCCGCTGCTTTACACCGCCCGCGAGACCTGGTACATCCGCACCAGTGCCTACCGGGATCGTCTGGTGGCGACCAACCAACAGATCAACTGGTACCCCGAGCATATCAAGAACGGCCGGTTCGGCAACTGGCTGGAAAACAATGTCGATTGGGCGCTGGGCCGCGAACGGTACTGGGCCACACCGATCCCGATCTGGCGAAGCGACGCGCCTGGCAGCAGCTACATGGAGTGCATCGGCTCGATCGCCGAGCTGGAGCAACGGGTCGGGCATTCCCTGGCCAACCTTGACCTGCACCGCCCTTATGTCGATGAAGTGACCTGGCCGGCGCCCGACGGGGGCACCATGCGTCGGATCAAAGAAGTGGCCGATGTCTGGTTTGACTCTGGGGCGATGCCGGTGGCACAGTGGCATTACCCGTTCGAGAACCAGGCGGTCTGGGCACGCCAGGCGCAGGCCGACTACATCTGTGAGGCGATCGACCAGACGCGCGGCTGGTTCTACACGCTGCATGCCCTGAGCACCCTGCTGTTTGACCGTCCAGCCTTCAAAAATGTGCTTTCACCCGGCCATATCCTGGCGGAAGATGGCAGCAAGATGAGCAAGAGCAAAGGCAATGTGGTCAGCCCTTGGGAAGTCTTCAACACACATGGCGCCGATGCGACGCGCTGGTACATGTACACCGCCAGCCCGCCCGGCAACAGCCGCCGTTTTTCGGTCAATCTGGTCGGAGAGACGGTGCGCCGTTTCCTCAACACGCTGTGGAACACCTACTCCTTTTTTGTGACCTACGCCAACCTGAGCGAGTGGCGCCTCGCTGTCGGCCAGGCACCCGACGGCACACTTGCTTTCCACCTGCTCGACCGCTGGGCATACTCCGAGTTGAACCGGCTGGTACGCGAGGTCACCGAGGCCATGGAGCACTACGATGTGCTCGGAGCCACCCGCCCGATCGCAGATTTTGTCGAAAGCTTGAGCAACTGGTACGTGCGGCTGAGCCGGCGGCGTTTCTGGGACGGAGACCCGGCAGCGCTGCAGACGCTCTACGATGTGCTGGTAACGGTCGCTCATCTGCTCGCCCCTGCCACCCCATTTCTGGCCGAGGCAATCTACCAAAATCTGGTGGTGGGCGTGTCCACAGCCGCGCTCCCCGACAGCGTCCATCTGGCTCGCTGGCCACAGGTCCACGCAGAGGCAGTGGACGAGCAGCTGAGTGCCGACATGGCGCTTGTGCAGCGGGTGGCCAGCCTCGGCCATGCCGCTCGCCAGAACGCCAATCTCAAGGTGCGCCAGCCGCTGGCCCAGGTAGTCGTGCGCACACGCACAGCGGAAGAAGAGGCAGCCCTGCGCCGCATGCAGCAGCTGCTGCTTGACGAGTTGAACGTCAAGTCGTTGAATTTCACCCATGCCAGCGGCGACCTGATCGACGTGGTGGTCTTTCCTTATCCGAAACAGCTGGGGCAGAAGTATGGCAAGGGCTACCCCAAGATCCGCCAGGCACTCAGCAGCCTGGAGCAGGCCGAGCTGGCAGCCCGTTTCCAGGCCGGTGAAACGGTCGAAATCAGCGCTGAGGGGGAGACATATGGGGTGGCACCGGAAGATGTCGAGGTGCGTGTGACCCCGCGGGCCGGGTTCAGCGTCGCCCAGGAAGCCGGCTATCTAGAAATCAGCGACCGCATCGTCGTCTACGTGGCGACAACCGCCCTGCTGCACGACATTCTCGCCCACTTCGGTTCCTATGTGCGCGAGGAGACGCTCTGCGTCGAGCTGGTGCAGCTGCATTTGGAGGCCGGCGACGAACTGCCGGAGGGGTTGCCTCAGACCCAGTTTGAGCTGGAGGAGACAACGATTCGCGTGGCAATCGGCAAAAAGTAGACAGCCCATGGCAGAACCCGCTCCTGGGACCAGCGCCAATCCGCTGAGCGAACGCGAAATGGATGTAGCCAGCCTGCTGGTGACCGGTGCCAGCAACGTAGAGATCGCGCGCGCACTGGTCATCAGCCCGCATACGGTCAAGGTGCATCTGCGCAATATCTTTGAAAAGCTGCAAGTCAGCAGCCGCACCGAAGCGTCGATGGTGCTGGTCCAGCGTGGCTGGCTTGTGGTTCCTGGGGTGGTGGTCGTCCCCCCACCGGCCAATGCTGTCGAGCCGGCTGCTCTGCTGCCTGAGCCGGCCCCCCTGGCAGACCTGCCCCCCCAGGTTGCCCACTGGCAGTATCTCTACCTGGCTGGGGCACTGGGACTCTGTCTCTTGCTCTTTTTGGCCCCTTATGTCGCAGCCTGGATGCGTGCGCCGGCCGATCTGTTGACCGACGCCGGCCAGGTGGCCGTGTCCCCCAGCCTGAAGCTGGAGTCGCGCTGGTTGGTGCGCACGCCGCTGCGCCAGCCGACCAGCCGCCATGCCATGGCCCTCTATCAAGACCGACCCTATGTGCTGGGCGGCGAAACCACTGGCGGGGTGATCCTCGATACTGTTGTCTTTTTGGACCCAGAACAAAACAGCTGGGTAGCAGCCCCAGCGCTGCCAGAACCGCTGGCCAATCTGGCAGCGGCACCCTTTGCCGGTCGCCTGTTTGTGGCCGGCGGCAGCCGGCCACAGCCCACCAACAGCCCGCTGATCTCAGACCAGCTGCTGGCCTACACACAAGAGAGCGGGACATGGGAGGTGGTCGGTCGTCTCCCGTACCCGGTCAGCGGTGCTGGGCTGGTCGCAGGCCCCGACGGGCTCTACCTGGTCGGGGGCTGGGACGGCAACAGCCTGCGCAGCGAGGTCTGGAAACTGGTGCTCCCCGACCTTCCTGGCCAGACGTCAACCTGGGAACTGGTCGGCCAGCTGGCGCGCGGGCGGGCCTTTCTGGGGGCTGCTGTGGCAGGCCCCGACCTCTATGTGGCGGGCGGCTACGACGGCGAACAGGAACTGAAGCTCTTTGAAAAGCTCAACCTGAAGACCGGCAGACGGGTGGAGCTGGCACCGATGGCCAGCGCACGCGCAGGGCTGGCCCTGGTCTTCGACGGTGCAGCACTCTATGCTTTGGGGGGCGGGTGGAAAACTCGGCTGGTCAATTTAGAGCGCTACGACCTTGCAACCGGTTCCTGGAGCAACTTTGCCTCCCCGGTCGAACGTGAATGGCACCATCTGGCTGCGGTCGCTCTCGACGGCCAGCTGCTGGTCACCGGCGGCTGGGCGGGGACCTATCTGGACAACCAGCTGCAGTACCAGAGCTCGTTCCGCGCCTTGCTGCCTGTCATCAGCAACGACTGACAGAAGCCCAGCCCGCCACAGGGCTGCTCGCTGCTAGCTTACGCCCAGAAAGAACCGATTTGCAGATTTGTGGAGGGCAGGGTATAGTGAAAAATGCGAACTACACTTGAGATGGAGAAATCGATGCCTGTCCCCTATCTACCTTCTTCGACAGATGCTCTGGTCTGGACTGCGCCCTGCCAGATGGAGATGCAGCGTGTGCCGCTGCCTGCGCTTGGGGCCGGCGACCTGCTGCTGGAGGTTGCCGCTGTCGGAATCTGCGGCTCGGAGTTGAGCGGCTACCTGGGGCACAGCAGCCTGCGTGTCCCCCCCTTGATCATGGGGCACGAATTTAGCGCACGGATTGTGCAGGAGGCAGGGGGCGTGTTGGCCGACGGCAGCACGCCGCAACCCGGCAAGCTGGTGACAGTCAATCCCCTGATCCACTGCGGCAGCTGCGACCTTTGCACAGCGGGGCTGCCCAATCTGTGTCGGCGCCGCCAGCTGGTCGGGGTCCACCGGGCGGGCGGTTTCGCCACCTACTGCGCAGTGCCAGCGGCACAGTGCTGGCCTCTGGACGAGAGATTGAACGACCTGGCCGGCACCCTGGTTGAGCCGCTGGCCTGCGCTGTGCGGGCGGTTCACCATGCCTTGCTGGACACCGATGGCCCCCTGCTGATCCTGGGGGCGGGCACGATCGGGCTGTTCTGTCTGGCTGTGGCGCGGGGGCAGGGGGTGAAGGAACTGGTAGTGACCGACCGGCTGCCAGAACGGCTGCGGCTGGCAGAGGCCTGGGGGGCGACAGCCACCGTCGTCAGCGACGCAGCAGATCTGACGCTGCGGGCGGCTTTGCCGTCCGGTGCCCGCAGCGTGATCGACGCGGTCGGGTCACACACCACCCGCGCGCTGGCACTCCAGCTGGTGCGCCCAGGTGGGCGTCTGGTCTACATTGGACTGCACGATGAAGCCTCCCCGCTGGCCTCCAACTACCTTGTCCGCCAAGAAGTGACCTTGCAAGGCAGCTTTGCGTACACACCGGCCGATTTTGCCCTGGCGCTGCGGCTGCTCGCCGCAGGCAGCATCGTCCCTACCCCGGAATGGGTGGAGGAACGCCCGCTGACGGCCGGCGCCGCGGCCTTTGCAGGGCTGTTGGAGGGGTCGATCACGGTCCCCAAAATTGTGCTGCGTCCGCAAACCCTTTTCTAAACCCTTCTGCAAGGAGCTGCGATGAATTCGGTCTGGCTTCTCGAATTGGCCGACGTTGGCTGCCGGGTCGAATGGCGTGACAGCCAGCTCTTCTGGCAGATCCTCCACCCTGCTGCGCCGGGCGGACAGACCGTTCCGGCGCTGGTGAGCGATCTCACCGCAGATCGCCACCCGCTCCTGTGGACCCGCCTGGTCGGGGTCGAACAGACCGACGGCAGCGCCCCCCGCCTGGCGGTCTCGCTGGAAGAGAGCAGCGGACGGCTGCGGCTGGTGCGTCATTTTGAACTGTTTGCAGGACACGCCTTTGTGCGAACCTGGGGAACGGTCGTGGCCACTGGAGCAGGGACCCCTCCGACGTTGGACGGGGCTGCGATCGTACAGCTGATCGCTGCCGCCAGCCACCCTTTCACCCTGCTGCATGTCGAGCAATTCAGCTGGCCCTACCCCAAAGACTTTTTCACCCCTCGCCAGATCCCGCTGGTGCCCAATCTGACCCCTTACGAGCTGCGCATGGGCTCCTTCCCGGCACATTACAGCGCGCCGACCAGCTGCGCCTGGGTTGCGCTGCGCGAGGGGAAAGCCGACCCAGACCCCGAAACCCCAGGGCAGGGTGCCGGGCTGGTCGTTGGGATCGAGTTCAACGGCAAAAGCAGGCTGCGCGCCTGGGCCACGCTCGCCACCGTGGTGGCAGAAAGCCGGATCGACGACCTGGCCCACCCTGTGCGGGAGAACGAACCCTTCGAGCTGCCTGCCTGTTTTGTGGGTGGCTACAGCGGAGATTGGGATGAAGCCGGGTTTGTCACCCAACGCTTCGCCGAAGCCCATGTGCACCCGCCAATGCCCGACGATCGCTACCCCTGGGTGCAATATGACTCCTGGAAGTACGGCCAGGCGATCGATGAGGCCCAACAGCTGGCTGTGCTCGAACGCTGTGCCAGCCTCGGCATCGAAGTCGTGGTCCTGGACCTGGGCTGGGCACGCGCAATCGGCGACTGGCGCCCCGACCCCGCCAAATTTCCGCGTGGGCTGCGCCCCCTGGCAGATCGCGCCCACGAACTGGGAATCCGGTTTGGTGTGCACGTGGCGGTCGCACAGATGGCACTGGATGCCCCGGCCGCGCTCGAACACCCCGAATGGCTGGTCTATCCTGGCGACGACTACTTCGGGGCTGGTGCCATCTGCCTGGGCCATGCCCCTTGCCGCCAGTGGCTGATCGACTCACTGGTCCGGCTGGTGCGCGAAGAACAGCTCGACTACATCCTCCAAGACGGCGAGGATGTGGTCAAACGCTGCACGCGCGCCGACCACACCCACGCCCCAGGGGACAGCAACTATGCCTGTTCCACCGAAGGGCTGGACCGTGTGATCTTGGCTGTGCGCCAGGCCCACCCGCAGCTGGTCTGGGAAAACTGCGAGGATGGCGGCTGTATGATGACATACCGGATGGCCCGCCTCTGCCACACGTCGATCACGGTCGACAACATTGCGAGCTACGCCACTCGCCAGGGGATCTACGGTGCCTCCTATCCCTTCTCGGCCCGCTACAGCGTGCGCTACATGGAAGATGACCCTACCCCTTACACGCTGCGCAGTGCGCTCTTCGGCGGCCCCCTGATCCTGATGCAGCGCATCGGCGACTGGAACGACCAGCAGATGGCCGACACCCGCGCTGCGCTGGCTCAGTACAAGCACCTGCGCCCGTTGATTCGTCAGGCCAAAATCGTGCACCTTCTCCCCCCACGCACCAACGTCGAGCACTTTGGACGTGGCTGGGATGCGATTCAGGCGGTCAGCCTGGACCAGAGCCGCAGCGTGGTGATGGTTTACCGGGCATTGGGGGGGCCCGAGCAGCGGGTGCTCCGGCCGCGCGGGCTCCGGCCGGCCGCCACCTACCACGTGCGCTACACCGATGCAGGGTTCAGCGTTCTTTACACCAGTGACCAGCTGCTGCAGACAGGGCTGTCCGTTGCCCTCGCCGAGCTCGGCTCTGAGGTGATCGAGCTGGAGCTCGCATGATGGACGAGCTCGTGCTGGCTGCCAGCGGGGCGGCGACCGTTGTGCAAGCTGGCAGCGCCCAGTGGCGGATCGGCGACAGCCAGATCAGCAAGACGCTGCGCTGGGAGGCGGGTGCGGGCTGCTGGCTGGTCGCGTTGGAGGATCGGCTCGCTGGCCAGGTCTGGTGCCCAGACTTACACGCCGATGGCTGGGCTGGAGGCGAGTTTTGTCTGCTTTGGGATGGCGCAGCCCTCTCTGCCCGTCAGGCCACCGCACTCTACGGGGTACGGGCCTGGGCCGAGGCAGGGGCTGTCCTGCTGCAGATCGATTTGGGGCTGGCCGGTGGTCTGGATGCCAGCCTCTGCTACCGCCTGGTCGACGGAACAGCAGCGATCGAACAATGGGTCGACGTGCTGCCGCGTCGGGCCGGCACGCTGAGCCGGGTGGCGCCGCTGACGGTCAGCGCGGCGTCCCTGGCGACCCCCACGCTGCACTGGCTGCGCGGGCTGCAGAACCATGGTGCCGGCATGCCAGACAGCGGGCCCTACCCGGCCTTTCAGCTGCGCCATGAACCGCTCGGCCAGGTGCAGCTCCACTCGGGGCTGCGTTCAACCTGGCACGAAATCGCCTGGTTTGCCTTGGACAGCGGGACGGCGGCCGCTGGGCTGTTTGCGGGGCTGCTCTATTCAGGCCGCTGGTCGGCAACAGCGGCGTCGCTGGGGTGCGGTGCCGCTCTCCAACTCTACAGCGAAGGCTACGTCCTCTCCCTGGCAGCCGGCGCCCGTTGGTGCAGCCCGGCCGCCCTGGTCGGCGTCTATTTCGGCGATCTGGATGCTGCGGCCCACCGCCAGCATACCTACCTGCGCAATGCAGTGATGCCAGCCACGCCCCCTGATTTTCCATGGGTGCAGTACAACACCTGGTTTGCCCACCTGATCGACATCGATGAGACGATCCTGCGCCAGGAGGCAGCGCTGGCAGCCAGCGCCGGCGCCGAGGTCTTTGTGATCGACGCTGGCTGGTGGGAGCCGAGCCGACGCACCCGCGACAACTTCAGCACCGGGCTGGGTGCCTGGGTGCCCAGCCGAGAAAAATTTCCCAGCGGCCTCCCCGCCTTCGGCGACTACGTCCGCTCGCTGGGCATGCGCTTCGGCATCTGGGTGGAGCCCGAACGGGTCGACCTGCGCCACCCTGCCACCTGGCAGCTGAGCTGGCTGGCACGCCACCACGATGCGATCGTCTCCCCCTCCTGGCCGCCCGATACAGTCAGCGGCTGGCTCTGTTTTGGCCATCCGGAGGTCCAGGCCTGGGCGCTGGACTGGATCAGCCGCCTGATCACCGCAGTAGGGGCAGACTGGCTCAAATGGGATTCCAACTGGTGGGGGGTCTGCACCTGTACCCGGCATGGCCACAGCGCCGGCGACGGCGAATTTTATCAGATTCAAGGGGTACACGCCGTGCTGGCCGAGCTGCGCCGCCGCTTCCCCCACCTGATCCTCGAGAACTGTGCCGGTGGGGGAACACGCACCGACCTCGCTATGCTGGCCAACACGCACATCACCTGGCTGCACGATGCCTCGACGCCGAGCCGGCGCGTGCGCTATCACCTGGCAGGGGCCACCTATTTCTTGCCGCCCGAACTCTGCAACACCTGGGTGGTCGACGCCGACGACGAGTCACTGGCAGATCCGGCGACGCCGCGCGCGGCGCTGGACACAATCTTGCGCAGCCGCATGTTCGGTGCCTTCGGGGTCTCGGCACGGCTGACCGAGTGGTCTGCGTCGGCGCTGGCGGCGCTGCAGGAGGCCGTGGCCCTCTATAAAACATTGCGCCCGCTGCTCAAACAGGGCCATTTTTATCATCTGCTGCCGCAGGCCACACTGCTCTGTCCAGACCTGGAGTTGCACGGCCAGTGGGAAGCCTATGCCGTGGTAGAGCCTGCCACCCAGAGCGGCGCACTCTGGGTCTTTCGCCCACAAGACG
>JAPLGY010000010.1 GCA_026389955.1 Caldilinea sp.
TTGTGCCGGTCAACGAAACCTACTTCACCAACTACCCGACCGCCGACAACTACTACGAAGGCCCGTGGTGGTGGTGGTCAAACTTCAAGTACATTGTCGCTCAGATCGAACCGAAGCAATAAGAGCGGACAGCACCCCGGCTTTTGAGCAAAGTCTGCTGTGCCGTGCATCTAGAAGATGCACGGCACAGCAGACCCGACATCCACCAGCCTGCAGCGGACAGGCTGCGTCGAAGGAGGATAGGGCAATGGAAGTGGTCAGATTCCTGGCTGTCCGGTTGATGGTCTATGTGTTGGTCGTCTGGATCGGTGTTACGATCATCTTCTTTGTACCGCGGTTTGTACCTGGCAACCCGGTCGACGTGATGATGGGTAAACTGCTCTCCCAGGGCACGACGATGGATCCCGTGCTGGTCGAAAGCATGCGCAAAACACTCACCGAACTCTTCGGTTTGGAAGGAACCCTTTGGGAACAGTACTCGTCGTTCCTGCGTCGGGTCATCCTCACCCAAGATTTCGGACCCTCTCTCTCCTACTATCCAACCCCGGTCAGCATGCTGGTCGCCCGCGCCTTGCCCTGGTCTTTGGGGTTGCTCCTCACTGCCCTGTTGACCAGCTGGCTGCTGGGCAATCTGATCGGCCTGCTGGCCGGCTATTACCACAAAAAGAATCTCTCCAAACTGATCGAAACCGGCGCCATGATCGTCTACCCGATCCCGTATTATATTTTGGCGTTGCTGTTGGTCATTTTGTTTGCCTACATCTGGCCTATCTTTCCCTTTGTCTTTCAGGTAAGTGGCACGCCTGGGTCCTGGCCCTGGCTCCAAAGCGTTGCCTACAACTCCTTCCTGCCCCTGGTTTCCATTGTGGCGGTCAGCCTGGGGTGGTGGATCATCAGCATGAAAGCGATGGTCATCGACACCAAAGAGGAAGATTTTGTCCAGTATGCCCGCTCGCGTGGCGTCAGCGACCACAAAATTATGCTTGGCTATGTGGCGCGCACAGCCATTCTGCCGCAGATCACCGTGCTGGCGTTGAGCATTGGCGGGGTCTTTGGCGGGGCCCTGATCACAGAAATCCTCTTTGGCTATCCCGGTGTAGGAAGTTTGATCTACAAAGCCATTCTGGGTTCAGACTACAATCTGATGCTAGGCACGATCAGCATTTCAATCGTTGCAGTCGCCACAGCCACCCTGGTATTGGATCTGATCTACCCGTTCATCGACCCTCGCATCCGTTACAAATAGTTCGAGCCATTGTGTCTGTTCTGGTCTGTACAAGCGCTGGATGAGACAGCCGCCCAAACAGACAAGGACAGCCCGCTGGGTGCCAGTCAATTTGGACAGACATCATGAGGTGAATCGTGCGGTTGATTAAGCCTAGATTGTTGGTAGGGATTGTGATTGTCAGCATCTTTTTGGTGCTCGGTCTGCTCGTGCCCTTGTTTGCCCCTGAAGACCCCACTGCCTGGAACACCTATTTCCGGAATTTACCGCCCAGCGCAGAACACTTCATGGGCACAAACAATCTGGGCCAGGATATTTTCTGGCTGCTGACCTGGTCAATTCGCAATTCTCTCTGGATCGGCCTGGGTGTATCCGCAGCAGCGACCGTGATCGGTGTGCTCGTCGGTATCTTCTCTGGCTTTGTGGGGGGAATCACGGACCGGGGTCTGACGTTGTTGATGGATGTGGTGAGTGCAGTCCCCTCCCTACCTATTTTGATTCTGATCTCTGCCTTGCTGGGTGGAAAATCATCGCTGTTGATCATCGCCGGCGTCCTGGTGGTCTTCAACTGGCCCTGGCCAGGACGGCAGGCGCGCGCGATGGCGTTGAGCCTGCGAGAACGTGAATTCATCCATGTAGCCGGGGCCTCGGGCGAGAATACGTTGAAGATCATTGTCTGGGAAATTCTGCCGTTCATGCTCGGATGGGCCCTGGCCAATTTCATCAACACCATTTTGGTGGCAATTTCCGCCGAATCAGGGCTGGCCATCATTGGCCTCGCCAGCTTGAAGGACGCAACACTGGGCACCATGATTTACTGGGCCATGCAGCACCAGGCCTTGTTGTTGGAGAAATGGTTGTGGATTTTGTCACCCATTCTCTCGATCATGTTGCTCTTCATCGGCCTGTTTTTGGTTTCTACCGGTTGGTCTGACTATTTTGCAACGAGAAGGGGCCGCCAATGATCCGTCTCAGAAATGTCTGTCTGCACTACCAGACGGTGCAGGGAACCGTCAAAGCCGTCGAAAATGTCTCGTTCGATATCTTCGACGGCGAAATTTTGGGGATCGCCGGCGAATCTGGGTGCGGCAAATCGACCCTGATGAAGGGCATCTACGGCAATGTCGAAGCTCCACTGGCACTCACCCAAGGGTCGATCGAGATGGAAATCGAGCAGGCCGGAGAACGCCAGCGCATCCCCTCCACTCAGTTCCACCGCTACTGGTGGGAGCACATCTCCTACATCCCGCAGGCCTCCATGAGCGTACTCAACCCAGTGGTGCGCATCCAAGATCAATTTTTTGATTCCTATTTGCGCGCCGATGTCCGTGCCCTGGGCAAACAACAGCTGCAGGGCCGCATCGCCGAGTACCTGCGCGAGCTGGAACTTCCGGTCGAAGTGCTCCATTCTTACCCCCATCAGCTCAGCGGCGGGATGCGCCAGCGCGTCATCGTTGCCCTGGCCACTTTTGTGCACCCCAGGTTCGTCCTGGCAGACGAGCCCACCACCGCACTCGATGTCGTGGTGCAGCGCGGAATCCTGACCATGCTGGTCAAGCTGCAACGACAGCTGCAAAACACCTTCATCCTCGTCTCCCATGACATGGGTGTCCACTATCAGATCACCGATCGGATGGTGATCATGTATGCAGGCCAGGTCGTGGAAATCGCACCGACAGCCATCCTGTTCGAACGCCCGCGACATCCCTACACCCAGCTGTTGATCAATTCGCTGCCCCGTTTGGGAGATGACACCCAACGCTTCGGCATCGGCGGACGCCCGCCCAGTTTGCTCGCCCCCCCGCCAGGCTGTCGTTTTGCCGCACGCTGCCACCTGGCCGACGACCAATGCAG
>JAPLGY010000158.1 GCA_026389955.1 Caldilinea sp.
TCCAAAACCAGCAGCCGACTGCTGTCGCGCGGCTCCGCTGGCTGTTGGGCGATCACCCCCGGCGGCAACGGATAGTCAAACAGAGAAGTTTCCATCGCTCACGCCACAATCTTCGCAATTTCTTCCGCCCAGGCCAGCAACAGTTCGTCGTCGCTGAAGCGCGCCACCAGCTGAAGACCGACCGGCAACCCCCGCACCGCACCCGCCGGTACCGTCAAGGCCGGAAAACCAGCCGTCGTCCAGGGCAGGTTCATGTTGGGATCGCCCGTCGCCTGCAAACCCGCCGGCGCCGGCCCCAAGGCCGCCGGCGCTACCCACAGGTCGATCCCCGCCTGCTGCATCTGTTTCTCCAAGCTGTCACGCAGCCCCAGACAGGCCCCCCGCAGATCCGCCAGCTCCCCGTCGCTGACCTGCTGCCCCGCCCGCACAATCTCCGCCGTGCGCGGGCGGTAACGCTCCCCAAACTCTGCGTACAGCTGCGCATGCTCGCGCGCAAACTCGGCAAAGACCAGACGACGATGCCAACGGTTCAACGCCTCGATGTCGAGCAGCGTCGGCACATGCCAGAGGGTGTACCCCTCTGCCTCCAACCGCGCCAGCTGACGCCGAAAAAGCGCCAGCGCCTCCGGCGCCGCCTGGCGCAAATAGGGCCCGTCCGCCACCCCCAACACCGGAAGGTCGTCGGCACTCAGGGTAACTTCCTCCCAGTCGTCGCAAAGCGCCGAAGCCGCCAACGCCATGCCCGCAACATCCTGCGTAAAAAGACCCACCTGGTCGACCGTACGCGAAAAATAGACCAGCCCATTGGCAGTCGGACCCGGCTCGAAATAGGCAAATTCCGTGGTCACCGTCTTGCCCGCCACCAGCCCCCCCGCATCGCGCAGACGCCGAACACTGACCGCCTCTGGACCAGCCAGACGCTCCGGCGGCAACGTGCTCCCCGCTCGCGTCAGAAATTCCTTGACATGAAAAATATCTTTGATCCCCGCAGCCACACCGAACAGCACAGGCCTCTCCGCCGGCACCGGAAATGTCGCCAACAGGTCGTCGGCAGCACTGTGCAGACGGCGACGCCGTTCAGCCTCGGGCAAAAATGCCTGCACCAGACCGTCGACCGCCTCGATGCGGTCACAGACAGCCTCCACGTAGACGTGCAAGTCCAACGCTCCCTCGCGCAACGCCGCAGCCGTCTCCCCCAATCGCGCCCTTTGAAACAACATCGCCCACATCTCCTTGGGACCGTGCCCCACCATCCCTTACTCCCCCGCACTCCCCCCTATGGTACCACAGCCCCGAAGAGATCGCGCCGGATCACCGCACAGATCCACTCCACAATCACCGCATACCCCTTCTCCCCTGTCTCCGCACGCGCCAGACCGGGCGTGCCAATATAGTAGTTCGGGTATTTGCGCGTGCTGTAAAAAATGGCCCCGCCCGTCTTGATGTGCTCTGGCCCCTGCAGCTTGCGCATCTGCTCGCTCGCAATGTGAAACGGCTCGCTGCGCTCAGGATGCACCAGCTCCGGGTGCGTCACCAACAGCCGCGCCGTCTCCCCTTCACCGCCGTGCCCCTCGCTCGCTTTGGAAACCTGAATCGTGCTGTAAACCTTGCTCAACGGCGTCAGCCAGTTGAGCACCATCGCCTCGGCAGCAGGCGTCTCCTCCACCAGAATCTGCGCCGCCACCATCATCGACGGCAGGCTGCCGTCGTGCCCGTGCACAAAGACAAAACGCCGAAACCCACTCTGATACAGGCTCAAACAGACGTCACGGCTCAACGCAATCAACGTCTCCGGCTTGAGCGAGACCGTGCCCGGATAGCCCAGATGAAAGTTAGAGGTCCCAAACGGAATCACCGGCCCAATCACCACCGGACAGCCGCTGGCTGCCAGACTCAACGCTGCCCGCCGACAAATTTCACGCGCCTCCATGCTGTCCGTCCCCAACGGCAGATGATCCCCGTGCGCTTCAAGCGCCCCAAACGGCAGCAACACAACATCGGTCTGCTCACGCGCCCGAGCCAGATCGTGGCTGCTCATCTCTGTCATCGTCGCCGGCCCCTTCTGCACATACAGAACGCCGTCACCCTTCTCCCCCGTGCTCTCCCCCATGCGCCCCCCCTATTTTCTCCACTTCAGCTGGCCACTCGCCGATACACCCGATTCATACACCCCAATGGGCTGAAAAGAAGTATTACACAGAAAAAGTGCTGAGAAGACAAATTCTATTTCTTGCAGGTTGCTTTTGCCCTGCCCGAAGCAACGCTCCCCCTGCGGGGAAGAGCGCAGCAGCAGACGTATCGTCTAGATAATTGACATTCTGTAAAAACTGCGCTATCCTTGGCGATGAGAGTACAAATGACCCGATACAAGCCCATTGGAGCTGTCAGCCATGGAGACCCTGCGCAACTCACTGCAAGCCGAGGCACCTTCGATCCCGGAGCCTACGTACGGTGTCCTGCGCCAGCTTGCCGTGGCGTTGGAGAAGCTCTTCGAACCTTTCTGCGAGGTGGTGATCCACGACTTCGCCGACTTCGAACATTCGATCGTCTATCTGGCTGGCAACATCACCGATCGTCACATCGGCGGTTCGGCCACCGACCTGCTCCTGGCCAAAGCCAGCGACGGCGAGACCGACGAAGATCTGTACAATTATCCGACCAGCCTGCCGGGCGGACGACACATGAAGTCCTGCACTGTCTTTTTGCGCGATGCCGACGGCCACGCCCACGGGGCCTTCTGCATCAACTTGGACATCAGCGCCTTTGTGGCGATGCGCGGCCAGTTGGGACGCTTTCTTTCGACCAGCAGCGCCAATGAGATTGTCGAGACCTTCACCGACGACATCGAAGAGACCGTGCAGAACCTGATCGCCGAGACGCTGGGCGAGATCGGCCAGGGACAGCTGCTCCTCAACCGAGACGACAAGATCGACCTGATCCGCCGACTCGACGACAAAGGGGTCTTTCAAATCAAAAAGATGGTGCCTTTTGTGGCCGACCAGCTCGGGCTGAGCCGGGCCACCATCTACAACTATCTGCGCGAAGGGCGCGGGGAGAACAACCGAGGGTAGACCATGCAAGCAGACGACGTGATCCTCACCGACCAGGCCCCCATTCCCAGCAGCGGCTACAGCCAGGCGCTGCGCATCGGCAACCTGGTCGTGACCTCTGGCTATCTCGGCACCCACCCCGACGGCTCTGGGGTGGTCAAAGGGGGCTTTGATGCAGAAGTACGCCAGGCACTGCACAACATCGGCGCCGTGCTGGCCGCCGCAGGCTGCGGCTACGCCGACGTCGTCCGCGTCAACGTCTCCCTCACCGAGATCGAACGCTTCACCGAGATGGATCGCA
>JAPLGY010000484.1 GCA_026389955.1 Caldilinea sp.
ATCCCAGCGCAGTCATTGGGATGAATGTCACGATGGGGACGGGCAACGTCGTCATGGCCTTCTGCCATTTCGGGGCCTGCGCCACGGTGGGCGACAACAATTTCCTCAGCGCCTACTGCAGCATCGAACACCACTGTGTGCTGGGCAGCCACTGCAGCTTCGGGCCGGGTGTCGTCACCTCCAGCCGGGTACAGATCGAGGATCGCGTCCGGTTTGGCACCGGAATCTTCGTCGAGCCCGGGGTGCACATCGGCGCAGAGAGCGTGATCGCATCCGGGCTGGCCATCACGCAGCCGATCCCCGCCCAGTCAACGGTCAAGGCCCGGGTCACGTACACGCTCCGAAAACGGGGCTAACCCCAACGGACAGCCCGAACGCCACACTTACGCAGCCGCCACACGGCGCCGAAGGCGTGCCCGGTCGCTCTGGATGCGCTCATTCTGGCTCCCTTCTGTGGAGCCCAAGACGCTTGAGGACAGTGTGGAGTACAGCATAGGATACAGTGGCTGGCCGCTCTCTTGCAGATCGATCACACTGTTGTGGCTGCCGTACTGGTTGTCGGTAAACCCGTCAGCATGGTAGTCCGTCTGCCAGCGACCATCGATCAAATACCGAAATTCATACCGTTGGCCAGCAGCCAGATCGAGGGTCGCCCGCCAGACCCCATCGCGGCCCTGGATCAAGGGGAGCCCCCGTTCGTCCCACTGGTTGAAGGTCCCGCTGACAAAGATCCGGTCTGCCCAGACACAAGAGGGCAGTTCAAAAGTCACACAGACCGATCCGGGATGGACCGATGGTTTTTTGTAAAGCATCGTGCACCGCTACCTTTCTCGTCCTCCAAGGGGAGTTCATTCCGCTCAGACGTTTTTTCCAATGTCGCCCCCGCTCGGGTTTTTCCAGGCTTTCCAGCCCTGGACGGATCCGCAACCCTGACACACCAGTTGCCTGCCGGTCGAGAGGAACCGTCGCTGCATCCAAATTTTTATTTTTGCAAGCTATCTTCAATGTACCATGAGATTCACAACGGAGGATTAAAGAACTATTAAAATCTCCTAAAAAAAGGGCTCCCTCGCCATGAGGGAGCCGCTCTGTTTTGGGGAGGCTCTTGGATCGGGTCCATGCCTGCAAAGGCTGCGCAGGCGTCGGGCGGAACGGGTCAGACGACAAAGTTGACCAGTTTGTCGGGCACGACGATCACCTTCTGCGGCGCGCGACCGTTCAGATATCTGTCGATATTGGGCAACAGCAAAGCTGCCCGCTCGAGCTCGGCGGCGGCAGTACCCGGCGCGACCTGGAGCTTATCGCGCACCTTGCCGCCAATCTGCACCACCACTGTGATCTGTTCTTCGCGTGC
This sequence comes from Caldilinea sp., assembly GCA_026389955.1. The sequence goes on from JAPLGY010000484.1 coordinate 1,355, forward strand.
CTTGTCCGGGTCTCCGTCTGGCCAGCGTTGCAGATGGACGCTCGACGTGTTGCCTTGACGGTGCCAGAGTTCGTCGGCAATGTGCGGAAAAATCGGCGCCATCATGAGCAGCAGGTCGCGCAGGGCCTGGTTCCAGGTTGCACTGTTGACGACTGCGCTCTCGCGCACCTTGTAGAGAGCGTTGTTGAGTTCCATCAGGGCAGCGATGACGGTGTTGAAGCGAAAGTGCTGAAAATCGTCGGTCGCTTTGAGAATGGTCTGGTGCAGCTTGCGTTCCAAGGCACGTTCCTGGGCCGGGTCTGGCCTGTGGGCCGCGTCGAGCTGTGGCTGGCGCAGCTGGGGGTCTTCGACCACGACCGTCCACACCCGCTGCAAGAAACGGTGAACCCCTTCGATCGCCTGGGGATCCCAGGGCCCCCCCTGGTCCCAGGGACCGATGAACATCAGATAGCCGCGCACAGTATCTGCGCCGTAGCGTCCGACCACATCGTCGGGGTTGATGACGTTGCCGCGGCTTTTGGACATCTTTTCGCCGTCTGGCCCCAGGATCATCCCCTGGTTGAACAGGCGCAGCATCGGCTCGTCGAAATCCACCACCCCCAGGTCGCGCAGCGCCTGG
>JAPLGY010000184.1 GCA_026389955.1 Caldilinea sp.
GGGGCACCGCAGCCACAGCCTGAAAGAGCAACTGCACCTGCGCTGTCTCCCCTGGCTGGAGATCGACCGGATCGACCCGAACATCGGCCAGCACAATACTGCCCGCAAACAACAGAGGGTCGAAGCCCTGCGCCTCCTGCACCGCACGCTGCGATTCCTGGCGCGCCAGCGTCGTAAAAAAGAGCGTGTCCAGGCTGCTCACATACTGTCTGACCAGCTCCGGACGCAGCGCATACTGCTCGGGCAACGAGCGGGGCTGGCCGATCTGCGCTTTGCGCAAAGAACCGCGCTCAGCAATCGTGGTCAGCTGATTGGTCAGCTCAAGAAGAGGGGTTGCCGCTGCCAGCAGCAGCACCGCCGTCCAGGCCAGCGCACGCCGCCGTGTCACTCCCTGCAGAAGATAGCCGTTGCGGCCCACGATCGTCGCCACAAAAAACAGAGCCGGCAGCGAAGCACCCAGCACCAGATCGTTGAACTGGCCAAAGACAAAAAGAGGAAGCAGCAGCAGCCAGCCCAGCACAGCCCAGTAGAGCCGTCGCAGATGGCTGGCGTTGCGATAAGAAGCAAAACGGTCGATGGCAAAGTAGAAGCCAAATTCCAACAGGCAAAAAAGAACAAACGCCAGCGCCAGCTGCGCTGGGTGATCCCAGCGGCCGGCTTCCGAAAAGATCGTGCCGACCCGGAATGGACCTTCCAACGCCGCCGCCAGGGGGGCCAACTTGCTGGCAAAATAAACCAGACTGAACGCCAGCATCCCGATCCCCGCCCCGTTGGCGACCGACCAGTAGGAGCGCAGCCGCAGCCAAAACCGCCGCCGATCGCTCAGATCCGCCGCCAACAACGGCATCAATCCCAAGGTGACAAAGGGCGACAAAAGCGGGGTCGCCGCCCAATACCAGAGCACCCGGTCGCGACGCTCCGAATATAAAAACGTCGCCAACAGCAGCGCCGTAAAGAGCCAGCCCGACAATGCATGCTGCGGTGCCCAGAACAGACCCACAAGATTCGACCGGTACTGCCAGACCGACATCCCCCCCGGGTGAAGCTCGCCCAGCCTGCTGCCCAGAGTGGCCCCCTCCGGATGCAGCACAACGCCAGGGATGGCAGCCAACACAACGTTCGCAATACTCACACCCGAAAAAAGCGCAAAAATCACCAGCCCATACAGCGGCTTGCGCTGTACAATCACTGCAAACCAGAGAACCGACAGCACCAGCCCCGCCAAGGTCCACAACGCCAGACACTGATGCGCTGCATCCACCCCCAGCCACTTGCCGACCAGAGCCGCCGGCAGATAGTAGGCGATGTAATAGACCAGACCGGCGTTGACGCCATGATAGCGATAGACCACGGGCCAGTCGTAGCGGATGAGATCTTCGAGGACAATCTCATGTTTTTCCCAATCCCGAATCTGCGCGCCGTAGCCCCCGACTCCAGAAACCGCCACCAGCACCAGACACCCCAGCACCAGCAGCCCCAGCGCAGGCCAGGTTGCGGTGCGCCGCCACTGCTCGATCTGCTGGTGCAGAGCAGGGTCGGCGGCCCGCAACACCCCCACCAGGCCAAGCAGGCAGCACACCATCCCCCCCACAGCCCACGGGCCCTGCAGCCATCCCCCCACAAAAATCAGCTGGGGCAGAACCAGATAAAAGGCGCTGGCACCCAGCAGCCAGCTCGAAAACGAGCGAATCATCGAGACATATCCCTCGACTTGGGATCCGTAGCAAGAGCAGCCAATTGTCCAAAACCCTGAGCTCGCGCTATACTGCACCTTCACAAACATACAGCCTCTTGTGCCTGTTCAGCAGACAGCAAGATGTTGCAGTGAACCTTTGCAGTGAACCTTTGCAGTGGACCAAGGACCTGTTCGACCCATTATAGCATCGGTGCCATCGTTCGTATGAACAGACATATTCTCAACAGGGCAGGCGCTGCGGCGGTGTTGTTCTGTCTGCTGCTGCTCCCCCGCCTGCCAGGGCTGACTCTGGCTGTCAGCCCTGACGAGCCCAAGTGGCTGGCCCGCTCGGCCAATTTTTATTATGCGCTTGCCCACCATGACTGGCCCAGCACCTTTCAGATCGCACACCCAGGCGTGTCGGTGATGTATGTCGGACTGACCAGCTTTCTGGCGTTGTTCCCCGAGCTGGCCACACAGGCACCGGCCCCGTTCGACTGGGAAAGCAAGGCCACCCAAGCCTGGCTCCAGACCCATCTGCCGGTCAGCCCGTTGAGCTTGTTGATCGCCGGACGTTGGGCGGTCATTTTGCTCATCACCTTTTTGCTGATGCTGATGTACTTTCCGCTGCGCACGCTTTTGGGAAAGCCCGCTGCCCTGCTGGCCATCCTGTTCGTCGGCTGGTCCCCTTTTGGGCTGGCGCTCACCCAGCGTCTCCACCCAGACAGCTTGCTGGCCATCTTTTTGCTGCTCAGCCTGTCAGCGTCGCTCGCCTGGCTTTCCGCAGGCAAAGCCCTCCGGTACCTGCTGCT
>JAPLGY010000542.1 GCA_026389955.1 Caldilinea sp.
GTGCGGCGCGGCGCTTGGACTTGACGATGGACTTCGTATACGAGGGGATGGCGATCGTCGCCAGGATCGATACGATCGCCACCGCGATCAGGAGCTCTAGCACCGTGAACCCGCAGTGCTGACGCCTAGAGTTGCGCGCGCCTGCTCTAGGGATAGATTTCGGCATGTTCATGGTTGAATCCTGCTGTTCGTTGCGGCCTTGCTCAGGGCACAACCAGTTCACGCCACGACAGGCGATCAATGTCGCCGGCGCTTCCGCGCGTGCTGATCGAGCCAGTGCTGGCGTCGTCGAAGTTCACCAGCATGGTGTTCGAGACGAAGATCGGGTTGTTGGGAATGGCTGTGAACCCGACACCGGCGGTGACGTAGCTCCCACCACCGGCATTGTCGGTGTTATTGAAGCTGCCGTCGCTGTTGACGTCGAAGAAGTTCGTTCTGGGTGGCACGCCGGTAAAGGGATCAATCGCCATGATCCAGCCGGTGCCAGAGGGATCGCAAGCATCGAACGTGGCGGAATCGGCCGGCACCCGCGACGTGCCGAGCAGGAGTCTTCCCTGAAACTGGTTGGGCGTCACCATCCGCTCGCCTTGCGCGAAGGGCATGGTGCTGTCGGCGGCATTGGGCCTGAGCAGGTCGATGTACCAACCTTTCTTGCTCGCCATGTCGTCTGCCGTCGCGGTGGAAATACCCCGCGTCGCCACGGGACGGGTGGCATCTGCCGCAAATTGGACGGCGATGGTGCGCTGTTTCAAGTTGGTCCGGCTGCTGGCCGAGGTCACCGCATTCGTGCCCTGCACGATCAGGCCATACCAAGTCTGGACATTGGGGTTGGCACTCGTGCCTGGCAAGAAGTCCTGCAGCGAAAGCCCGGTGCCGAAGAAAATCCAGACCTCGGATTCATTCTTGTTATTGGGATTTTTCCCCGCAATCATTCCAGCCGTGATCGGCTGAGTGCCGGCAGGACTACTCGCATTCTTTGCGATATACAGCAACGTGCCGGCGGTTCCGGATGAGAGATCGAATTTCCAGACATTTCCGTTGAGGTCGCCCGCATAGGCCTCGGTGCCGAGGTTGGCCGACGGGTTGTTGATCCAGATGGCCGGAGGCGCGAGTCCGTCGTTCGCCGAACCCGTAGTTTCATAGCCAGATAAATCCCCGCTCTGCACGTTGATCTTGAGCAACACAGGCTTGTTGTGACTGCTGTTGTAGCCGTTGCCAATCAACACTGACCAGGTACCGTTAGCAGTTTGCGAAATGACCGGCTTACCTACGATCTGGCCGATGTAGTCGCTGTCCGTGGCATCGCGCTCCCACAGCAGTTTGACATCCGCCGGATCGGTGACATCGAGGGCATAAATCGCCTTCGCAGGGCCTCGCCCGGTAGTGCCGACCAACACCGTCCTCCAGCAGGTTTCGCCCGAGCAGCTGTCGTAGCCTTCCAGATAAACGTCCGCAACCGTCAGCTCGCCATCGTTGTAGAACTGGTGAGCCGTCGTGGAGCCATAGGTCGTGCTGCTCAGGTTCTTGAGATTGCGCAGGATCACGGCATTCGGCAGATAGGCAAAGGTTTCCTGGCCTGGCGACGGCTCGCCGGTGGCAGCCGTCGCCTCAGCGTTGAAGCCGTGCAACATGCCGTCGTTCGCCGCCACGTAGATCCGCCGCTTGCGAGTGCTCTTGCTGGCGGCAAAGCTGAAATAGCTGCTGGAACCCCTGAACGATTTGTTGAAGAGCAGATTCGGATCAGGTGCACTCACAAACACCGGCTGCGAGTTGATGATGTCACCCAAGGGCGTCGTGCGGGTGCGCAAGGTGCCGCCCCTGCGCACCTCAAGCGCGTCACTACCGCGCAGGTAGTTGATCAGGCCATCCTGCGCCCCGGTGGTGGTGCCCAAAGCAGTGCGTTGAGCAGTGGTGACGTTGGCCGTCTTGAAATCGATCTTGTCGGCTTCACCAGTGCAGGTGTCTTTGCACGTCTTGATGATGCGATCAGCGTGGGCAGGCAGTTGGACGGCCGCATCCCAGCTTGCGGTTGCGGCGATTGCTCCGGTGCTGGGGTTTACGGTGAAGGCCTTCAAGTTACCTTTCCACTCGCCTGAGACATAGGTGGCCTGATAGGTCGTCGTGCCCGTGTCAAGCTTCGTGCTGTTGGCGGCCAGGGACGAACCGGACCCGGTCAGGTTGTCGGCAATCTTTGCGAAGGCCGCATTCAAGCCTTCGATCATCTTTTGGCCGTTGTTGGCCAGATACATGTTGCTGGGCAGGTTGTAATTGCCATCCTCGGTATCCGAGGTGCTACCCAGCCCAGTCGCAGCTCTCACCGTTTGAGTCGCAGCTGTCCACGTGCTTGCATTGGTGTTGAACCAGGTAGAGTTTTGAGCTGCGGCGTTTCCGCTGGCGTTCCAATGAGTGTCAGGGATGGTGTAGCCGCCAAACTTCGTAGCGTTGTAGAACTGGTTCGTGGTCTTCTTGAACAACAAGTTTCGCTCGACCACGTCAACCCAGTAGGTGCTGATGGTCTGACCCCGCTTGGCCCCCGCTGCGCCACCAGCCACATTGGAATTGGGCACATCAGTTCGTAGATCGTTGAGGTGCGCCCAGTAAGCCAAGCCAGCCAAATTACCGGCTCCCTCACGGCCTGAACTCGAAAACTCCGTGTCGGCCCGCCAAATTGCACCGGGTGCAACAGTGTCCTTGGTCAAATCGTTCGTGTCTTCTTCGCGGTTAGTACTGGTGTCACCAATGCCCAGCATGACGCTGGTCTGGCATTGATACAACATCGGATCGCCATCCGTGCCCGCAGTAATAACCGGCGTGGTATTCCATCTGCGGACCGCCGTATTGGCTCCACTACTTGTACTAGTCGTGTTTTTATACCAATCCTCGATCACCGGCAGGCCATCGGCATTCTGGTAATCCGCCAGTGCGGTACCCGACAAACTGCTGAAACCCGAGAGGTTGGCCAAACCGCGGAGATAGCGCAGCGCCGTGTAATACATCTCGCTGAGATTGTCGAATGATTTCAGCGTGCCAAGACCCGTATTGATCTGACCGGCACGGTTCAGATAATTAATCACACCGCTATATTGAATACTGCACAGGCTCCCATCCGGCGCGTCGGTGGCACTGCAACTGCCGATGTTGGCGTTGGTGGCCGTTGCATCCGCAGTATCGGGATTATTGATAAATACACCGGTGACAGCGTCCCACTCCGGGTTGTCGATGCCTGAAATACGGGCACGATCGGAATAGGCCTTTGCGGTCCCGTTCTTTTCATCATCGCTGACCGGGCTGATTAGCTTCTGGCGTGCGCGCATCACACCACCCTGTCGGGTTACCCCTGTTTCGGTGAGATAGCTGAACAGGCTGTAACGGATTTTCTGGGAATTACGTTGCAGCAAACCCTCGGGTTTGTAGTGGGTGCCGTACTGGGTGCAGATGTCGCGCGTGTCCAAGCTGCCATCGCAGACCTTGACGCGAACGCTGACAGCGTAGATCTGATCCCGGCCGTAAGTGATGCGCTGATATCGTGGGATAAGTGCGGCGGTTCCTGATCGCAAGCAATTCGAACCGCTGTTTGGGACTTGCACATTCGCCAAGGGCAGAGTCCATCCCTCCGATGCTGGGCAAAGATTAGCGACGGAAGAACTTGTGTCGTTATTGCTCTGGCGGCAGACATTACCCGAGATGCGGAAATAAGTGCGGTTGGGGTTGGTTGGACAAACAGGAGTAGTCGTTGTGCGTGTGCAGCTTGTGGATGTCTGGGTATAGGTGCTGTCCGGGCACCTTGGCGTCGCAAGTGAACATCCCAATTCCGCGCCCGTGCATGCAGTGTCGGTGATGGCCGTGCTGGTGTCGACGTTGGTCAGCATATGCTGGCTTGGGTTATATGGGATCGCAGTGATGGTGGGATCCGCCGAATGCGTCTGGTTTCCATCGGTGACCGGCAACGCGAGTGCCGCCGTCGAAAGCGAGCCCATGCCAATGCCCGCGTTTGGCACGAACCACAGCTGGTTGCGCAGTGCGGCAATGCGAACGCGAAACCCCGTCGTCGCCGCGGAAGGCGTGGCGTCATCCACGTTGGTATCGGTGGACGTCATGCGACGCAGCAGGGTGTAAGGATTTTGCCAGCGATCAGAATTCGCCTTTTCCAGGTAGGTGACATCTGGCATTTCGGTCGTTGACTTGCTGACGGTCGTCAAGTCCGATCCCGTGATGCTAACGTTTGGCGGTGTGCCATCCGCCGGCCGATGCACCCGATAGCCGCCTGTCAAAGCCAGGCGGAAAGTGTCCATGGCCTGCATCGACACCCAATTGAGAAAACTGCCACTCCAGAGTTTCTGAGAAGGGGTGCCGCCAGTAAGGCCTGCGCAGCTGTGGTTGGTGTTGCTTGCCACGACTGGATAGAAATAGCGGTTAGCCTCGGTCGCGTCGTATTTGTATGCGTAGCAAAGCTCCGCGTTGAAATAGCCGGCATAGGCCGTTGCCGGCGCGTAATTCGCCGAGCCTTCCGCCACACCGGGGTCATTGGCCTGGGTCACGACGGTCGGCCATTCCACTGACGGCACGAGCACCAGATTGCCGGGCACGTTGTTCGGCAAGGTCACGGGCACGTTCTTGATGTCCACCGCGGCTCCCGCGGCGGTGCTGGCAAGTAGTGCCAGAGCAGCAAAGCCGAGCCGACGCCACTCGTCTGCACCGAAAAACGCATTGCGGCGACTGTAGTGCTGGTTCATGTGCGCGCTCCTGACAGGCGGCAATGTTGGTAGAACTTGAGAAATCGCTGGCGGCTAGATGACCTTGCCATTTCACTGCCCTTCAATTGGACACGAGAGCAAGAGGCAAGAGGTGTCAACAGCTTAACAAACTGCACATCCCTGTCGTTGACGCATTCCACAGATTGCGTCTGGGGAAAATGACCACGGCTGCATGAGCCTCGGAACGCCGCGCCCGGCAGAGAGCCTTCAGCCGGCCCTTACTGCCTATACATGGCTTGCAAGGTCACAACCGCACGCTCCCCCACTGTGGCCGGATTCCCGCTGCGCGCGGTGATGCGATAGTAGATGAACGTGACGGAAACACCCTGCGCGCCGTACTGGGCCGCATTGGCTGTCTGCCCAAACCCAACGTCGGAAGCCGGATCCACGAACGTGCCCATGTTTTCGATCACGTACTGGGGCTGCGCTGCGGCATTGCTGGCGGCAGCAAAGGTCGAACCGCTTCCGACAGTGACGATGTTGGTCGTCGGCAGGTTGGTGTCCTCGAAGGGGTTGGCGCGGCAGGCACCGCCGCCCTGTCCGCAGTTACGGATGTTGGTGGTGCCCGCAGTGAGCGCAGCCGCGCCCGCCGACAGCCCTGCTTCCGCGCTCTGAAAAGCGATCGAGCGGTCATAGAAGTTCGAGGTCATCCGCATCTGCATGGTCGTGCCCTGCACCGCCGCGAGGCCGATGAGCGTGACCACAATCAGCATGATCAGCGACACGATCAGCGCGACGCCGCCTTGAAAATGCCTTGTAGGGAGGACGCTGCACATGGCCCGGCAGGCAGGGCCCGTGCAGGCGGGCTCCGGGCGCGGGCTAGGTTCCAGACACTTGTGTGCCATGCGCATCAGCTCCGGTTACGCAGGTTGACCGTCGTGGAAAGCTGCCGCCTGATCGGCTGACCATTGGTGCCGGCGAATCGCTCCGAGCCTTGCAGGTTGAGCACGATCTGTACGGCATCGACAGTGCCCCAGGCGCCGGCTGTGGTCACTGCGGCTGCGGTAACGAAACTGCTGGCACCTGCCACGTGATAGGAGAGCTGCATGTCGGTGACGTTGCGCACCATTTCCTGCGAAGTCGGCATCGGCGTGCCACTCACGTTCACGAGTGTGCGCCGATACAGGGAACGCCCCCCCAGAGGGTTGTTGCCGATGAACCAATCGACAGCCGAAAGGGGCGAGAGCATCGAGTTCACCGCGAAGGAATAGCTGTTGCCCGCCGTGGTGCATAGCGTCGGAAAGCCCAGGCCGCGGCTGCAGTTGCCAGGCGAGGCGGTGACGCCAGTGCCCGAGTTCACGATCAACTCGCCAGTGCCGCTGTTGATGCTCGTGACCTGAGCCAGCACGGCGTGGTCGGGATCGCAGATGACCACGATATCCCCGGCCACCACGCCGGGATTGCCGCCCGTCAGCGTGAATCCATAGCTGGTCGCGCTGTACGAGGCGATGCTCCCCGAGACCATGGCAGCTCCGAGCAGGGCCACCGAACTACTCGCTGGCAACCCGGTTGCTGGCACCACAGCACGCCGCCCGCTGATAGTGCTGTGCTCCTCGACCGCCGGATCAGTAGTCCCGCTGTCGTAGCCGCGGATGATGTTGCCGAAGTCCGCATACCAGGCCGGAGTTGCTGTAGCGGTGGTGCCATTGCTCAAGGCGTTGGCGACTCGATTGGCGTTGCCGCAGCTGGTGATGCCGGCCTGCCGGATGTCGCGGGCGAGAAGCTCGAAGGCGATGCGCGAGTTTTCCTGCACCTGTCCCAACGCCAGGTTGGTGCGGTACGAATCTTTGTTGGAGAGGAACACCGCGACGGCTGCCGAGACGACCAGCAGGCCCAAAACCAGTGCGATCATCAATTCGATGAGACTGAATCCCTGCGGACGGTCCCGGTTGTGGTGGATGTCGCATTGAAACGGCTACGCAGTTCGAGACACCACTGCTGCAGCTGCGTGTTTGCCAGCGTGCTGGTATCGGTCGGGCAGCTGCTGGCGGTGACCGTGGTGTTGTAGGGCAAGGCCGCCGCGATGGCATTGGCGCGATCCGCCCTCATCGCCTCGAGGATGGAGTAGCTCGCCATGACGGCCATTGAACGCGCCATGGCGCTGCTATTGTTGGTCAAGGCGCGGGTTTGCACGAGGCTGATGCCCAGAAGGCCGATGGACAAGATCACCACCGCCATCAGCACCTCCACAAGCCCCACGCCGCGCTGCCTCAACGCGGCAGCGCCCAGCACCGGCCTGCGGCAGCGCAT
>JAPLGY010000440.1 GCA_026389955.1 Caldilinea sp.
GGGACGGATGGACGTAACTACCCGTGGGAGGGCCCTTTTGACAAAACGCTGTGCAACATGGGAGAGACCGGAATCAGAGGCACATCTCCGGTGGGAATCTTCCCTGCGGGAGAGTCGCGGTATAAAGTGGCGGAGATGGCCGGCAATGTATGGGAGTGGGTGAACGACTGGTACGATGCGAAGTACTACAGCGTGTCGCCTGCCAGCAACCCGCAGGGGCCGGCGACGGGCACGAGCCGTGTGCTGCGGGGCGGGTCGTGGGGCAGCAATGACTACAACGTGCGCTCCGCCGTCCGGAACCTCAACATCCCCGACCTCTGGTTCGACGTCGGCGGGTTCCGGTGTGTCCGCTCGCTTCGATCCTGACCTTCTGGTTTCTGGTCTTCTGGATTTCTGGAAAGCGGGGGGGCCTGGGGGGCGGCCAGCCCCCCTCTTCACCGGCGAAGCCGGTCAAAATTTTTTATATTTGACCCGTTCAACCAGGAGGGTGTGGGCGGAGACGGGCCGTTCAGAAACTCGGTTTTTTCGGAGTTTCCCCCTCTGCGTGGCCCAGCGGCACAGCCCAGAAGTACAGTCGCAGAGTGCATCTGCGGCACGGCTTCAGCCAGCTCCCAGCACGACCCAGGCACCGCCTGCTCGGCTCTCAAATTGGCCGCTAGTTGTTTCCCTTCAGCGTGTGCCTATGGCCGGCTGGCCTGTCACACTCGAACTGCGGCAGCGTTTTCTAGCGGCTCCTCCCCAGCCGTTTGTTGCGTTGGGGCTGCCTTCTCCGCTGGAGCTTCCTCCCATCTGGTTGAACGCCTCCTACCGGGCGATCTGGGGCTCGCTGGGGGCTGTGAGCAATTTCTCACCCGGTTTCACTGCGCCGCCGCAGTTTCTGCTGGCCCAGGCGGCGGCGCAGGGGTTGGATTTTTTGGCCATCGCCGACAGCGCCCCGGCTGCTGTCCCGGCTGCTGCCGCAGCCATCCACGTGCCCGCCTGGCGGTGGACAGAAGGAGAGGAAGAGATCATCGTCTACAGCGCAGAGATGCCGACAGACTGCACACGCGAAGGTGTTGCCGCCTATCTCGCCCAGAGCAACGCGCCCTGGCAGGCCGTGGCCGGCAGCCATCTCACCGCAGCCCCGGTGATGGCAGCGCCGGCTGCGGTACCACCGGCCAGTCTGGCTGGATGGTTCGATGGCTGGCAGCGAAACGGGGTGCCCGCACTGCCGGCTGGCGACTGCAACCCCTCCCTGCCAGGGCTTGTCGAGCTCGTTCCGCGCTACACCGGATTGGCGGTTGCCAGCGCAGATGAAGAGGGGGTGCGCGAGGCGCTGCAAGCTCGGCGGGGCTGGGTGACGTCAGCGCCAGGAATCTGGCTGGCTCTATGGGCCGAAGATGAAAAAGGCCAGCGCACCTGGATGGGACAAGAACTGGAGCCGGCCAACCAGGTCACGCTGCACATCGTCTACGGGGACCGCCAGGGCGAGCCGGCCGGCCTGACCCTCTGGCAGGCCGGCCAGCCCCTCTTGCGGCTGGACTCCCCCCCCACAGACGGGCAGTGGCAGACAACGATCCCGGCGCTGCCCGGCGTCCTGCTGACCGCAGTGGCCACCCAGTTCGACGGCGATTTTGCCGTGACCGCACCGCTCCAAATACGCCCGGCTGCGTCCGCTGCGCCGCTCCTCAACGAGGTGCTGCCGGCGCCACGCAGCGACCTCAACGGCGACGGCCAACGCATGACCTTTGGCACAACACAGACGCTGGCCAGCCACGAACACCTGCTGCTCTGGCGCACAACCCATCGGCTCTTTTTACCCAACGAAAGCGGGGTGGTGCGTCTGTTGGACCCGGCAGGGGTCGAGCGGGATCGCATCGCCTGGGAGCCCACCCTGGTGCGTGGACGCAGTGTGGCCCGCATCCCCGACGGAGGGAGCTGGGTCTGGGGGGCCAACCCCACCCCCGGAGAGGCCAATGCCCACCACAGCGACCCGGGCGAACCCACACCCGCCCCTTCCCAGCCCCCAGCAGAAGAGGCGGGCCGGCCAGACGCAACAGCAGGCCAGGCCGGCGGCCCGCCCGGTTCGATCGCCCAGGCCAAGCTGGCAGGGCTGAACGCTGAGGTAGAATTCCGAGCAGTGGTGGTGGCGCCGCCCGGCCTCTTTGCCGACAACATCTATGTGGCTGACGTGGCCGCCGACGGCGTCACCGCCGGAATCGGCATCAACGTCTATCTGCGCCAGGGCGACTACCCACCGCTGGCCGCAGGCGATCGGGTTCTGCTGCGTGGCCGGCTGGATTCCTTCCGCGGCGAGACCGAGCTGGTGCTGACAAATCCAGAGCAGATCTGGCGGATCGAAGGAGGACCCGCGCTGCTGCCACTGGCGGTGCAGCCCGGCGACATCGGCGAAGCGCTGGAAGGACGGCTGGTCACCCTGCGGGGCGCTGTGACCGGCTGGCAGCGGGACAGCCTCTACCTGAACAGCACAGCCAACTCTGCAGAACCCTCCGTGCGCGTCACCGTGCGCAGCACGCTGCCCTGGAAACGACCCTACGTCAATCGAGGAGAACTCTGGCAGGTGACCGGCATCGTCAGCCAGTTCGCCGGCGCGCCACCGTGGAACGGCGGTTATCGAGTTCTGGTCTGCTGGCCGCAAGACCTGTTCAAACCGTAGACCCGTGCTCAGATTGACGGCACATCCGTCGTTGCACCCCAGGCTCTCCCGGCGGTGTCAGACTGTGGGCAAACAGTCGCTGCGCATCGACGACAGGCCCGGCGACCAGGACCCCTCTGTTCAGCGAACCTGCGAACGTATCCCTTTGTGTCAAGGTGTCAGGAGGGTGTACTTCACGTTGGGGGCAGTCGGGGTACAAGGGTGTAGTACGCGTGGGCCCAGATAAATTCACGAATTCATGTGACGCAATCCGCCGGATTGTGGACTGCACATTCGAGCAGAGTGTGTCACCATATCAACGAGTTGTTTGCGCCGACGTGTAGTAGTACAAGTGGTCTGAAATAAGCAAACAGTCTGGCTGACGCCACACCTCCTGGCTTTGCCTCTCGGCCACAGCGAGGGGCAGGGAGCTTGTCGTGTCTTGGGTCCCCCTCCCTCACGGTCGGGGCTCCAAAAGAGCTTGTCGTGTCTTGGGAGCTTGTCGTGTCTGGGGTGCTTGTCGTGCCTTGCGATTCCCCCCTCCCTTACGGTCGGGGCTCCAAAAGAGCGTGTCGTGTCTGGGGTGCTTGTCGTGCTTTGGCATTCCCCCTCCCTCACGGTCGGGGCTCCAAAAGAGCTTGTCGTGTCTTGCGAGCTTGTCGTGCACAGGGAGCTTGTCGTGCTTTGAGATTCCCCCTCCCTCACGGTCGGGGCTCAAAAAGAGCGTGTCGTGTACAGGGAGCTTGTCGTGCTTTGGCAATTCCCCCCTCCCTCACGGTCGGGGCTCCAAAAGAGCGTGTCGTGTACAGGGTGCTTGTCGTGCTTTGGGATTCCCCCTCCCTCACGGTCGGGGCTCCAA
>JAPLGY010000438.1 GCA_026389955.1 Caldilinea sp.
GGTCGCCGTGGCGCAGGTCGGGAAGCACGCTGCCAGCAGCGCTGTTGAGGTAAAGCAGCTGCGCCTGCTCCAGCGGCTCGTCGTAGAAGATCCGCCCGCCGCTCACATAGGGCTGGCGGCCAGCCAGCACCACGGCAACCTCGGCTTCCTCCCCACCGTAGCGACGCGTCGGCCCCTGCAGGATCCCCTCAAACGGGGCAACACCAACCCGCATCCCCTCGTAGGACTCCATCTGACCCGCCCCCACCGGCAGCATGGCCAGCACGGTCGGGTGGCCGGCACAACCTGTGGACGGCTCGATCGCCTGCGGCCGCACCAGCTCGGTCTTGTCGTAAAATTCATCGACCTCTGCCCGACGCACCCGGACACAATCACCTACAGCCACCAGAGGCCGCTGCCGGGTGTAGACATAGATGCCGTCGCTCGTCTCCGCCCGGCCATCGCCTGTCGGATCCTGCAGAAAAAAGCCTGTCGCCCTTACCGCCGTCACCACCCCAAAACTGTCGACCAGACGCCCCTCCAACGGCGTTGCCGCCCCCTCTCCCTGGATCTGATAGATGGGGGTCAGTTCTTGCCCCTGTCCAGACAACCGTTCGGGCCAGAGCCAGCAGCACAGCCAGAGCCACAGCCAGGCCCACACCGCTCTGGCCTCTCTTTTCTTCTTATGCTCCACTGCGCTCTCCCCTGCTTTTTCCCGTTTTTGGATCCGGCCCCGTCAATTCCGTTCGATCCAATTGTACTATGCTATGATAGTTCCATCGCTCTGGGGCAGACGGCAAGAGACCGTTTCGAAAACAGGTAGCAACCGATGAACCGTTTTTCAACTTTTGGCTCTTTTCTGCTGGCCGTGCTGCTGGCCGTGCTGGCTGTTCCTGCCCAGGCGGCTCGCTGGGAGCCGACCCACCAGACAGAGACCCCCGCGGCCTATCTGCTGGAGCTCACCGCTCCCCCGGCCGTACAGCATTTTTTGCTGCTGCGAGAGCAGGGGGTGGCGGCAGCAAGCGCCAGCACCCAGCGCTATCTGGCCGACCTCGAACAGGCGCAACAGCTCCTGCTCGACACCCTCCAGCAGCAAGGTGTGCCCCTGATCTATCGCACCCAACGGGTTTCCAACGGGGTGGCTGTCCTGGCCACCCCACAGCAGGCTCGCACGCTCGCCAGCCTGCCCGGCGTCAAAGCCATCCACCCCCTCCTCAGCAAGGAGCCAGCGACAACTTCCAGCATCCCCTTTTTGTCCATCCCCGAGGTCTGGGGAGGGCTTGCCGGTCTGCGGGGAGAAGGCATTCGCATCGCTGTCATCGATACCGGGATCGACTATCTCCATCTGGACTTTGGCGGGCCCGGCGTCGGCTATGCCGAAAACGACCGGACGGTCGTCGGGGATGTGCCCGGCTTTCCCAGCGCCAAAATTGTCGGCGGCTATGATTTTGCCGGCGAGTTTTACAACGCCAACCCGCGTTCGCCATCCTACAGCCCGATCCCGACACCCGACCCAGACCCGCAGGATTGTTACGGCCACGGCACCCATGTGGCCGGCATTGCAGCCGGCTACGGGGTCACCGCAGAGGGCCAAACCTACACCGGCCCGTGGGACCGGGACGTCGACTTCAGCCAGCTGAGCATCGGCCCTGGGGTGGCACCGCTGGCCGAGATCTATGCGCTCAAGGTCTTCGGCTGTTCGGGCAGCTCTGATCTGGTCGACCTGGCGCTGGAATGGGCCGTCGACCCCGACGGCGACGGCGATTTTACCGACCGCGTCGATGTCATCAACCTGTCCCTCGGTTCGCCGCTCGGTCTGCCGACGGACACCACGACGGTGGCAGCCGACAATGCAGCTGCCCTGGGGGTGGTCGTGGTGGCTTCTGCGGGCAACAGCGGCGACCACCGCTTTGTCTTGGGAAGCCCCTCCAACGGCGAGCGGGTGATCAGCGTCGCTGCCACCCAATATGGCCAGGTTGTGTCTCCCACCGGCACCTGGCCCGTCGATACCCTGGCGAGCTTCTCGTCGCGCGGCCCCCGTGCGGAGGATCTGGTGGCCAAACCAGACCTGGCCGCTCCGGGTGTCAACATTCTTTCGGCTGCCAGCAGCAGTGGCCGCGGCGCACTGCGTCTTTCCGGCACCTCGATGGCTGCGCCCCACGTCGCCGGCGCGCTGGCGCTGCTGCGCCAGCGCTACCCAGATTGGAGCAGCAGCGACCTCAAAGCGCTGGTGATGAACACCGCCTGGCCGCTGGTTCGCTTCGACAGCCCCCTCACCGCCACCCTCCACGCCCCAAGCCGCACCGGCGCTGGTCGGCTGGATCTGTCCGCTGCCCTCGACGCCCCCGCCATCGCTTTCAACGCCGAGCGGCCAGACCAGGTCTCGCTGAGCTTTGGCCGGCCCGCCGTGTTCGACCAATACCAGGCCATCCAGTCCCTGCGCCTCGTCGACAAAAGCAGCCGCGAGCAGGCCTATACGCTCAGCTATCTGGCCATCACAGACATGGCAGGGGTCAGCGTCACCCTGCCTGCTACCCCAATTCAGCTGCCCGCCGACGGCACGGCCACGGTGCCGGTGCAGCTGATTGCGACAGCCGCTGCACTCGGCCGCTCCACCCTCCCGGCAGCGGGCGCCTGGTTCGACGAAGAAAGCGGCTATGTCTTGCTCTGGCCCACAACCGCCACCTGGCAGGCCACGCTGCACGGACCCGACGGCCAGACGCTGGGGGAGTTGGTCGCCCACTACCAACCCGTCGACCGCACCCTCTCCTATACCCTCACGCCCGGCAGTGGCCTCCCCCCTGCGCTGGGCACCCTTTTCCTGGCCGCCGGTGCCACCCAGCCTGCGCTCTATACCCAGCCCGAGATCAGCCTGGCTGGGCGCTATACCGGTTCGTTTGTGCTGGAAGCAGGACACGAACTGCTGCTGTCGACCCGCTCTTTTTCCGTCACCTTGGAGACCGCCGAGAGCCCCGCCCGCACCGCCAGCGGCTCGCTGCACAGCCCCAGCACCGTCCTGCATGCCCCGCTGCACGCCGCTCCGTTTGCCGCTTCTGCCATGCGCGCCACTCCTGGCACGCTGGAAACCGATACAACCTTCGCGGCAACCGCTGCACTGACTGGCACTCCTCTGGCCGGCGGCACGGCTCCTACTGCCGTAGTTTCGCTGGCCAGTCTCTTTCAGCTTGAACTGCAAAGCCCCAACGGACGCCCAGCGTCCCTGCCCGCTGGCGCTGTCGACCTCTACGACAGCGCCGATATCAGCCAGATCGGTGTCGCTATCGAAGACTTCGCCAGCCCCCAGGCTGCGCTGCTGCACTTCGGCATCGCCGCCCATGCACCCTGGACAACCCCCAGTCTGGTCTATTTTCATCTTCTCTTCGATGTCGACGGAGATGGAACAAGCGACTACCGGCTCTTCAACAGCAGCCAGGAAGGGTACACGTCGGACCAGCATCTGGGCGACACCTTTGTCAGCGCGCTCGAAAACTTGCAAACCCAGCAGCTTGCCGTGCAGCTGCCGCTCAACCGGCTCGACGCCAGCCGGGCAGATCTGCGCCCCTTCGGCAGCAGGGTCATGGTGCTGTCCGTTCGGCTGGCAGAACTCAACCTCTCCCCAGGGCAGACCCAAATCACTTGGTGGGCAGAAAGCTACCATCGCGCCTTCGGCGGCGTCGCTCCCCAGTCGATTGTCGACCGTACCCCACCCCGCACCCTCGACCTGGCCCGCCCGACACTTACCGTCGCAGCAAACTACCTGCAGCAGCCACTGCTCCCCGACCAGCCAGGCACCACGATGCAGGTCCAGCTGCACCCTGCCGACGTCGCTGGCTTTCCGGCACTGCTGCTGCTGCACCACCACAACACGCCCGCGGAACAGGTCGAAGTCGTGCCTTTCCGTGTGCGCTGGCCTGCATCGCTCTATCTTCCCCAGATCAGCCGCTGAACAGACCAGCTCCCCTCTTCAGCTGGCAAACAAAACCCGGCCACAGCTCGGGCAGTAGACCGGCATCCCTTCCACAATCCGGGCGTTGCTGACGACGCCGGTCGGCAGCGAAACGTTGCAGGCGCTGCACAGCCCATTCTGGACCGCAGCAACCGCCACCCCCGCCTTGCGCTCTTGCAGCTGGCTGTACAGCGCCAAAGCAGCCCCGTCCAGCCGCTCGGTCATCCCCTGGCGCTGTTGCTTGAGCTGGCTGTACATCCGCCGATATTTGAGCTCTTCCTGCTCCAGGGCCTGGCTCTGGGTCTGCCAGTCACCTTCGAGGCGGCTGAGCACAGCCTGCTGGTCCGCCAGAAGCTGCTGAAGCTCCTCGTTGCGCTGCAGCGCAGCCAGCGCGACGTCGTCGGTCTGGCTGTGCTGCCGTTTCATCGACTCGATGCTGGCCTGCAGCGCTTCCAGTTCTTTGGCGTTGCGCACCTGCCCACTCATCATCCGTTTTTCGCTCTCCTGGATGCGCTGCAACAGCTGGCGGGCGTTGAGGTCAGCGTCCAGCTGACGGGCACGCACCTGCTCCACTTCAACAGCTGATTCGTCGACAGCGGCACGGGCACGCAACAGTTCCTGCGGTTCCCCCAGCTTCTGGCGAATCTGGGCCACCCGCCGACGTACTTTGTCCAGATGGGTGTCGATCTTTTGCAGTTCGTACAGCCTGGCAATGTCCACAGAGGATCCTTTCATTCAGAATGGCTGGTCTAGCATGATACCACTGGCGTGCAGCAAGGACACAACTGCCGGCGGCTTGCAGCGAAGGTGGAAGACAGCCCCGGTCTGGCCAGACCGTCATTCGACAAAAAAGATCAGCACGTCGTAGAGATAGCTCTGGCGGCCGCCACCAATCTCTACGCCGGTGATCTCGACGTCGAAGCGATGTTCTTCCGCCCTGTCCAGGGTCTCCCAAGGAACCTCCGGGACCCAGACCAATGTGTTCTCGCAATAGCCACTCTGGATCGTCTCCACCCGCAGCGGCAGCGCCACACCTTGGTAACGCACGCTGACGGTGGCTTTCGTAAAATCGGCGTCGCGCAGCATAAACGACCAGCGCGCATAGACAAGAGCGTCCGGCACATAGCCGCTGGGGGGCCAGGCAACAAACTCGTCCCGCACTGGCGGTCGCGGCCCCCACAGATGGTCGTCGATGACCCACAACACGTTCACAGCCGGGTTTTCACCCTGGGCCGGCACGTTGCCGACCCCCATGTTCTGGGTGGTCGGGCACAAGATCCACCGGCGATGGCCGACAGCTGTGTTGCCGTCGCCGGTGTCGCGCATCTGCCCTTGGATGCCGTGCTCCTGGTTTCCCTGCCAGAGCGACAGGTTGGATTTGCCAGCCGCCTCTGCCGCTGCACTGCTGTAACAGAGCCAGCTGGGAGAAGGGCTGTGGCTCAACTGGCGGTTGGCGCTCATCATCAACGCCGCCTGCTGGGACGGGGTGTTGTACTGTTCCAAAAAAACCACACTGTCGGGCACCCCCGCCATACTCCGCAAAAAATTGACCAGATCCAGCAAAGCCTGCCGATAGGCCGCAGAGATCTCCCCTGCATTGCAGCTTGTCAGCTCTCCCGTCCACGCCATTTCCGCACGGGGCGCGTCTTGATAGTAGGCGCGAAAAAAGGCCGTCACGCTCTCTTTGTCACGAATATCGACCGGAAAGGCAGGAGGCTCCGTCACACTGCGGATCCCATTGGCGACCGCCGGCAAAAAGAGTGTCTGGCTCAACGCCGTGCGAGCCACCAGCCCACTGTCGGGCTGGCCAGCCCGCTGCTCGTCCCTTGGCAGAAGCGCCGCGGCAGAGAGGGTGGCCGGCATGATCACTATCCCCCACAGCCACCCAACCCCCCACAAGATCCATCTCTTTTGCATGAAATTTCTCCTACCGCCTGGCCAGCGCCTGGGTCAGGCGATCCAAAAGCACTGCCAGCACCACAATTGCCAGCCCAGCCTCCACACTTTGGCCCATCCGGTTGTTCTGCATGCCATCTACCACTTCCAACCCAAGCCCCTGCGCCCCGACCATGCCTGCCACAATCACCATGGATAGCACCATCATGATCGCCTGGTTGATCCCCAACAGAATCTGCGGCAGTGCCAGCGGCAGCTGCACTTTGGTCAAAAGTTGGTGAGGCGTCGATCCAAACGCAGTGGCCGCCTCGACCGCCGTCTCGTCTACCTGCCGGATCCCCAGGCTGGTGAGCCGGATCAGCGGCGGCAACGCATACAGCACCGAAGCGATCACCCCTGGCACACGGCCCAGGTTGAACAGCATGATCACAGGCACAAGGTAGACAAACGTCGGGATGGTCTGCAGCAGGTCCAACAGCGGACGCAGCAGCCTGTCCACCCACGGGCTGCGGGCAGCCCAGATACCCAGCGGGATTCCGATCACCGACACGTGCAGCACCGCGACCACAACCTGGGTAAAGGTGTCGATCGCCCCTTGCCACATCCCCAGCGCACCCAACAACAACCGGCTGCTGCCGCTGGCAAGGGCCAGCCA
>JAPLGY010000410.1 GCA_026389955.1 Caldilinea sp.
TCAGGGTCAGCATGGCGTCCAGCCCAGGTTGGGCTGCCGGGGAAAAGGCAAAACGAATTTCCAGCCGGTCGGTCCCTTCTGGGACGTCAAAGGGGTGAGGGAGATGGTGTTTGGCATCCCGTACGGTGAGCTGGCCTGAGAGCCGATGGTGGGCCAGCAGCGTTGTGGGCGAGTGGGTGGGCATGGGTGGTTCCTCTTTGGGCTGGATGGGATGACGAGAAATCGTTCAACAGATGCGGGGCAACTGCTCGCCGACCTGCATATCCACGATGCGGGTGCCGCCGATCCCAGTGCGGGCGACGACGACGCCGGGATGTTCGGCGACCACCTGGCCGATGATGGCGGCGTGCGTGCCAAGCGGGTGGCGCTGCATGGCGGCGAGCACCGCATCGGCGGCATCGGGGGCGACGATGGCGACCAGTTTGCCCTCATTGGCAATGTGGACCGGGTCCATGCCCAGCAGATCGCAGGCGGCGGCGACGGCGGGGGGCACCGGCAGCTTGCGTTCGGCGTAGACGATGCCGGTCTGGGAGGAGCGGGCGATCTCGTTGAGCACGGCGGCGAGCCCGCCGCGCGTGGCATCGCGCAGCACGTGCAGCGCGGGGCTGGCGGTCAGCATGGCGGCGACCAGCCCGTGGAGGGGGGCGCAGTCGCTGGCGATCGGGGAACCGAACTCCAGCCCTTCGCGCACGCTGAGGATGGCGATGCCGTGCAGCCCGAGCTCGCCGCTGACGATCACGACGTCGCCAGGGCGGGCCTGGCTGGGGGTGATCTCGACCCCAGCGGGGATCACGCCGATCCCGCTGGTGTTGATGTAGATGCCGTCTCCATGTCCCTTGTCGACAACTTTGGTGTCGCCGGCCACGATCTGGACGCCGGCTGCGCGTGCGGCGTTGGCCATTGCCTCGACGATCACGCCCAGCTGGGCGAGGGGCAGCCCTTCTTCCAAGATCAGAGCGGCGGTCAGATAGCGTGGTTGGGCACCCATCATGGCCAGATCGTTGACTGTGCCGTTGACGGCCAGGGTGCCGATGTTGCCGCCGGGGAAAAAGAGTGGGCGTACGACGAAGGAATCGGTGCTGAATGCCAGCCTTCCTTCGGGCTGGGCGAGCACGGCGGCGTCGCCCAGCACATCCAGCGCTGCGCTGCGGAAAGCTGGGGCAAAGAGATGTTCGACCAGCTCGGCGGAGAGCTTGCCGCCGCCGCCGTGGCCCATGACGATCGACGGATAGCTGCGCAGCGGCAGCGGGCAGCTCCAGCTGTTGAAATCAGGTGGCAGGTGCATCGAATCCTCCGGCGGGATCTCCCTGTTTTCAGGTGCAGGGTCTTCAGGTGCAGGGCTGTGTAAGGGCTGCATCTGTTCTGGGTCAAAGTGTATCGGCTGCTGCATTGGCTGCTGCATTGGCTGCTGCCGTGAAGCGGCCGTACTGGTAATAGGCGGCGCAGGCGCCTTCGTTGGAGACCATGGTGGCGCCGAGCGGGGTGCGCGGGGTGCACTCTCTGCCGAAGGCTGGGCATTGTGGGGGTTTGAGCAGTCCCTGCAGCACCTGGCCGCTGTGGCAGAGCGGCGATTCTTGGGTTTGGATATTCTGGACGGCGAAGCGGACTTCGGCGTCGAATTCGCGGTAGCGGTCGCTGAGGCGCCAGCCGCTTTGGGGGACGACACCGATGCCGCGCCAGCTGCGGTCGGTGACCGTGAAGACGTCGGCCAGCATCTGTTGGGCAGGTCGGTTGCCCTCGTGCTGGACAGCGCGCGCGTAGGCGTTTTCCAGCCGCGCTTCTCCCTGTTCGAGCTGGCGCACGGTGCGGCGGATCCCTTCGAGCACATCGAGGGGTTCGAAGCCAGTGACGACGATCGGCACCTGATAGCGTGCGACCAGCGGTTCGTACGCTTGAAGGCCCATCACGCTGCAGACATGGCCGGCGGCGAGGAAGGCCTGCACGCGAGTTTGGGGGGATTCGAGGATGGCGGAGATGGCGGGGGGGACGAGCACGTGGGAGACGAGCATAGAAAAGTTGCGCAGCCCGAGCTGGCGGGCCTGGAAGACGGCCATTGCGTTGGCTGGGGCGGTGGTCTCAAAGCCGATGCCGAAAAAGACGACCTCGCGGGTGGGGTGGGTTTGGGCCAGCCGGACGGCGTCGAGGGGGGAATAGACGATGCGGACATCGGCCCCTTCGCTTTTGACCCGGAAGAGATCTTTGGTGCTGCCGGGCACGCGCAGCATATCGCCGAACGAACAGAAGAGAACGCCGGGCTGGGCGGCGATAGCGAGGGCCTTGTCGAGGATTTCGAGGGGGGTGACGCAGACAGGGCAGCCGGGCCCGTGGATCAGCTCGATCGAGGGGGGGAGGAGCTGGTCGATGCCG
>JAPLGY010000197.1 GCA_026389955.1 Caldilinea sp.
CAGCTGCGGACGCGTGCCACGATCGGCGGCAGAGCCGCCAGCAGCTGGTCGATGGCCGTCTCGTCTGTGCTGCGCCCCAGGCTGAAGCGCAGGGCACCGCCAAGCTGTGTGGCGGGGAGGCCCAGCGCTTGCAGCACATGGCTGGGGCGGTGGGTGCCGGAGCTGCAGGCGCTGCCGCTGCTGGCGGCAAAACCGGCCAGATCCAGTGCAATCAGCAGCCCTTCGGCGTCGGCATGGTCGACCACAAAGCTGGCATGGTTGTCCAGCCGGGCCTGGCGAGCGCCGGTCAGGTGGACGCCGGGGACGGTGGCTGTGAAGGTATCGATCAGCCGGTCGCGCAACACGCGCAGCCGGGCCCCCTCGCTGACCCGTTCCGCTTCGGCCAGCTCCAGCGCCTTGGCCATGGCGGCAGCCAGCGGGATATTTTCGGTGCCGGAGCGACGGCCGCCCTCCTGGCCACCGCCGGTCAGCTGTGGCCAAAAAGGGGTACCCTGGCGCAGATAGAGAACCCCGATGCCCTTGGGTCCATAAAACTTGTGGGCTCCCAGGCTGAGGGCATCGACCGCAAGCGGATTGACGTCCAGCGGCAGTTTGCCGCCCGCCTGGACGGCGTCGGTGTGCAGCGGAACCCCGACTGCCCGGCAGCAAGCCCCCAACTCGGCAACCGGCAGGACAGTTCCGATTTCGTTGTTGGCGTAGAGGAGGCTGCAAAGCGCGACGTCCTGCCCGTCCCCGAGCGCGCTGGCCAAGGTGGTGACGGCCACCCTTCCTTCCCCATCGACGGGCAGGAGCGTCAGTGCAAAGCCGTCGTGGTCGCGCAGCGCTTCCGCAGTCTGCAGCACGGCGTGATGCTCGACTGTGCTGACAATCAGACGGTTGGCGCCGGTGGCTGCCCGTCTGGCCAGGGCGATGCCGCGCAGGGCTGCGTTGTCGCTTTCGGTGCCGCCGCTGGTGAAGAAAATTTCGCTGGGGTGAGCGCCCAACACGGCGGCGATCTGTGCACGCGCACGCTGCAGCACCACGCTGGCGTGCCGCCCGCTGCGGTGCATGCTGGATGGGTTGCCGTAGACATCGGCAAAGAGCTGCTGCATCCAGCCCAAGACTTCCTCGCGGATCGGCGTGGTCGAGGCATGGTCCAGATAGAACAGATCTGTCATGATGGTGCACTCTCGTCGGTGTTGGGTCCAAGACATTTGGCGAAAGAGCGCTCTTTCGTGTAAGATCAATCGCGATACGACAGCGTAACAATACAAGGCTTGGTGCTGAATTCCAAGTAATCTGGAGTACAGAGTCTGAAAGCAGAGTCTGAAAGCAGAGTCTGAAGCACAGAAAACTGTACAGATTTTTTCAGGGGATGTTGCCGAAGGCTGGTCGATTGCCGAAGGCTGACCTGGCACGGAAAATTTGTCTGTCATCGACCCAAAACCATTGTGGGCTCCATATTAAATTGTTTGGATGGTGTGAAGGAGGTTTCCCTTGTTACAAGGCACTGTTTCTGTGGTGATTGCGTTGATTTTGAGTCTGGTGGGGATCGGTTTTGTGGTCTACCAGATGCGCCGGGTGTTGGCCGAAGACCCGGGCAACCAGATCATGCGTGAGATTTCGCACGCAGTTCAGATTGGTGCAGCCGCTTTTCTGCGCCGGGAATACACCTATCTGGCGGGGTTTGTTGTGGTGGTCGCTCTGATCGTGGCGGCCTTTATCAACTGGCAGACAGCCCTGAATTTTGTGGTGGGGGCTGCTATTTCTGCATCTGCGGGCTATCTGGGGATGTACGTGGCAGTGCGTGCCAATGTGCGCACTGCGGCAGCGGCTGCCCGCAGCCTGAACGACGGGCTGCGGGTTGCCTTTGGCAGCGGCTCGGTGATGGGGATGGCGGTGGTCAGTTTTGGCCTGTTGGGGCTGAGCATCATGTATCTGGTGTTTGTGGGCTCGGATCTGGCAGCGGATATTGGGTTTTTGTCTGGGTTTGCTTTTGGTGCCAGCAGCATTGCGCTTTTTGCGCGTGTTGGCGGCGGCATCTACACCAAAGCCGCTGATGTCGGCGCCGATCTGGTCGGCAAAGTCGAGGCCGGTATCCCGGAGGACGATCCTCGCAACCCGGCTGTGATCGCCGACAACGTCGGCGACAACGTCGGCGACGTGGCGGGGATGGGGGCCGACCTTTTTGAAAGCTATGTCGGTTCGATCGTCGCTGCGGCTGCTTTGGGTGTGACCATGAATGTGGCCGGTGCGAACGCCGCTGGTTTTGTGGGGTTGCCCTTCCTGATCGCCGGGTCTGGCATCGTGGCCTCTTTGATTGGCACCTATCTGGTCAAGACCGAGGAGAATGCCACGCAGGAACAGCTGCTGGCCACGCTGCGTCGTTCGGTGTGGGGGTCGTCGGCCATCGTGTTGGTGCTTTCGCTCCTGGCCGTGCTGTTGGCGGGTGTGTCGTTCTACTACTTCCTGGCCATTGTGATCGGGTTGGTTGCGGGCAACGCAATTGCCTATTTCACGGAGTACTACACTTCTTACACCGAAAAACCGACGCGTTCGATCGCAAATGCTGCGGAGACTGGCCCAGCGACCACCATTATTCAGGGGATTGCGGTTGGGATGAACAGCACGGTGGCTCCGGTTTTGATCGTGGCGCTGGCGATGCTGCTCTCGCTCTGGGTGGGCGCTCAGGCCAGCCCGGAGATGGGGATCACGGCGGGCCTCTATGCGGTGGCGCTGGCGGGTGTCGGCATGCTCAGCACGCTGGGGGTGACGCTGGCGACCGACGCCTACGGTCCGGTGGCGGACAACGCCGGTGGCATCGCCGAGATGAGCCATCTGCCGTCGGAGGTTCGTCAGCGCACCGACGCGCTGGACAGCCTGGGCAACACCACCGCTGCGACCGGCAAGGGATTTGCCATCGGCTCGGCGGTGTTGACGGCATTGGCTTTGCTGGCCGCCTACATGGATGTGGCCGAGATTGATACGCTCAACGTCTTGACCCCGACTGTGCTGCCAGGGCTGCTGGTCGGCGCGATGCTTCCTTTCCTGTTTACAGCGCTGACCATGACGGCTGTCGGCAAGGCTGCGATGGAGATTGTGCTGGAGGTACGCCGCCAGTTCAAAGAGATCCCTGGGATTATGGAAGGAAGGACCAAGCCTGACTACGCGCGGGCGGTCGATATCAGCACGCGCAGTGCGCTGCGGGAGATGATTGTGCCGGGTTTGTTGGCTGTGGTCACGCCTGTGCTGACCGGGTTTCTGCTGGGGAAGGAAGGGCTGGCCGGGCTGCTGATCGGCGCGATTGCCTCTGGTTTCCTGCTGGCAGTCATGATGGCCAATGCGGGTGGGGCCTGGGACAACGCCAAGAAGTGGATCGAAACCGGGGAGATGGGGGGGAAAGGCTCACCTGCGCACAAGGCGGCGGTCGTGGGCGATACTGTGGGTGACCCCTTCAAAGACACCAGCGGTCCGTCGCTCAACATCCTGATCAAGCTGATGTCGATCGTCAGCCTGGTCTTTGCCTCGGCGTTTGGAACAGGGCTGCTCGGCTTCTAACTGTAGTGGGCCGAGTTGAGCGGTTGGGAGCGCCGGGCATTCGCCCGGCGCTCCTGTTTTGGGGAGAAAGGGTGTTCGGTCGTCCTGGTCATTGGGGGATGTCTCCCACTTTCTGGCTTGGGAGCCTGTACGTCCTGGCGACATCGCTCAGGCTGTGGTCGGTGAAGCAGGAACCTGGCAACAAGTGTCTCCTGGTGAGATGTTTGTCTAGGTCCACGAGAACGGTAGATGTCACTGCACCCCATTTTTCTGGATCGGCCTGTGGAGAGCTTTGACAGTGGGTGGCGCTGCAGGCTATACTCGTCTTTGACTTCTATACGAAAATAAAAAAGTGACATGGATAAGTAAACCAAGCGATGATGGCTGAGAAAAAGCAACCCCAGGCGGAGAACCCGCAGCCCGACGTGGTGCGGGCGGAGCAGCCCTCCCAGGCGGACGCACCTGTGTTGGAGCCGCCGCTGCGTGCCCACAGCACTGTGCAAGAGGCAGTGGGCGCTTTCGAAGAGTACATGCTGCGCAAAGGATTCAGCGAAAACACCATTCGGGCGTTTCGCAACGATCTGCGCTTTGTGGCAGATTACTTGGGGCGGGAGATGAAACTGTATCAGGTTTCGACCGTCACTTTGGAGAATTTTTTGCCCTGGCTGGAGGAAAGCCGTGGCCTCACCTTCAGTGCCAAAACCCAGGCGCGCCGCATTACCACGCTGAAAGTTTTTTTTGGCTGGCTGCATGGGGTGGGGGTGATCGGCACCGACCCGGCCGAACCGATCGTCCACATTCAGGCGCGCACCCCGCTTCCTGTCATTGTGCGCGACAGCGATGTGCGCACGCTGCTGCTCAAGGCACAGGACATCAGCCGCAACCGTCAGGAACCAGATGCCCGTCCATATTTGTTGGTGAGCTTGCTGGTGCAGACGGGGATCAAGAAAGCCGAATGTGCGCGTCTGTCGATCGAGGATCTCGACATTTCCCAGCCCAAGGCTCCTGTTTTGAATGTACGGTATCGTGAGGAGCGGTATCGACACAAAAACCGAGCGCTGGGTCTGACTGCGACGGTGGCCCCGGCTCTCCAGCAGTACCTGGCGCAGTACGCTCCCCAATACTCGCCACAGGATCTGCTTTTCGACTGCACCCCGCGCAACCTGGAGTATGTCTTGGAAGATCTGGGAGAGCTGGCCGGCATTCGCTATGTGCAAATTGGCTTTGAAACGCTGCGCTGGACCTGTGCGGTGCGCGATTTTCGCAATGGGATGCCGGAAGAGCAGCTGCGCCAGAAATTGGGGTTGAGCAAGATTTCCTGGCGCGAGACCAGCGCCAAGATCTACGAATTGACGGGCAGGTGACCTGTGACGACCGAACTGCAGGGGAAATGTGCCGTCGTCACGGGCAGCGGGCGTGGGATTGGGCGTGGGATTGCGCTGGCGCTGGCCCGGCGCGGCTGCAACGTGGCCATCAACTATGTGCGCCATCGAGAGGATGCCGAAGAGACGGCGGCAGCGGCCGAACAGCTGGGGGTTCGCACTGCGGTGATCAAGGCCAATGTGGGCAAGGACGAGGAGATGCGGGCGTTGGTGGCTGAGAGCGCCCATGCGTTGGGGAGC
Source organism: Caldilinea sp. (assembly GCA_026389955.1). The sequence continues at coordinate 5,139 of JAPLGY010000197.1, forward strand.
GTCGATATCTTTGTCGGAAATGCTGCCAGCGGTGTGCTCAGGCCGATGAGCGAAATCGACCGCAAAGCGTGGGACTGGACGCTCAACATCAACGCGCACAGCATACTGGTGGGGGCGCAGTCAGCAGTGCCGTGGATGCGGGCACGCGGCTGGGGGCGAATTCTCACGGTCACCAGCATCGGCAGCCGGCGCGTCTTTCCAGCGTATGGGGTGGTGGGCGTCAGCAAGGCTGCGATCGAAGCCCTGACCCGTTATTTGGCAGTCGAGCTGGCCCCAGAGAACATCATTGCCAACTGCATCAGCCCGGGCATTGTCCTCACGAACGCGCTGGAGTTTTTCCCGAGCAAGGAGGCGATGGTCGCCCACGCCCAGCAGCGGACCCCGGCCGGGCGTCTGGTCACCCCAGAAGATATCGGGGAAGTGGCTGTCTGGCTGTGCAGCGAGGCAGCACGGATGGTCGTCGGCCAGACGATCGAAGTGGACGGCGGCTACAGTCTGTTGGCGTTTTGAGCGGCGGAAAGCGTTGTCCGGGGCACACGTTGTGGGAGAGGCCATCTATGCAGGTTTCGGTACGTCTCAACTCGGTTTTGGCGCAGAGGGTCGGTTCTGCGCGTCTGCGCGTGGTTGTCGGGGACGATGCCACGATCGCGGATCTGATGCGACAGTTGGCAGCCACCTACCCTGGTTTGGAGCCACAGCTGGCACGTGCGGTGCCGATTTTGGGGTCTACCCATGTCACGCCGGCGGCCAGGCTGCAGGAGGGGCAAGAAGTCGCTTTTTTGATGCCGGTGGCAGGTGGGGCTGGCTGACCTGGGGGGCTTCACTGCCGGCACAGCTGGCAGCGATGCACATTCTCCGCAGGGGCGGGTGGGGATTCAACCCTGAAAAGCGCATCCTGTTGTGGGGGAGAGCCGTCACAGAGCTTTGAATAGATCGTTTCAAGAAAGTCAAGGAGGGTTGACCATGTCTGGAGGAGCGGCAGCAGGCCACGAGACAGTTTTTGTAAACCAGTACAACAACGGGGTGCTTGACCCCAACAAGCCGATGTTGGGGCCTGTGAGAGAGGGTGGACACATCGTCGCCAATACGGCACCGGGCTGCTGGGGCCCGATGATCACCCCTGAAATTCGAGGGGGGCATGAGGTGACTGTGCCCGTCGCTGTGGCGGGGGCTGAGGTGGGAGATGCGATTGTCGTCCGTATCAAAGACATTACGGTGACGTCGCTGGCCACTGCCTCTGGGAACGACCGGATGATGGCGGGGCGCTTTTTGGGCGATCCCTATGTGGCGGGTCAGTGCCCGGGCTGCGGCACGCTCTATCCCAAGACCGTATTGCGCGGGATCGGGCAGAGTGCCGTGCGCTGTGTCCACTGCGGCGCCGACGCGACTCCGTTCACCTTTACCAACGGCTACACGATTGCCTTCGACGCCAACCGGTCGGTTGGGGTCACCGTGGATCGGCTGGCGGCCGAGGAGATCGCCCGCGATGCCCGCACCTATGCAGCGTTGCCGGAAAATTCGATCCAAAATCCGATCTTGACGTTTGCACCGCACGATCTGGTGGGGCTGGTCGGGCGGCTGCGTCCGTTTTTGGGGCAGCTGGGCACGACACCGTCGATTCCGTTTCCAGACTCACACAATGCGGGGGATTTTGGCTCTTTTTTGGTTGGGGCTCCGCACGAGTATGGGTTGACTGCGGACCAGCTGGTCCATCGCACCGATGGGCATATGGACATTGATGCTGTGCGGGCCGGTGCGATTTTGATCTGCCCGGTCAAGGTGGCGGGGGGTGGGGTGTACCTGGGGGACATGCATGCGCTCCAGGGAGACGGTGAAATTGCGGGCCACACCTGTGACGTCGCTGGCACTGTCACCTTGCAGGTGCATCTGATCAAAGGATTGGCGATCGAGGGGCCGGTGTTGCTGCCGGTGGTCGAAGATCTGCCGTATCTGGCCAGGCCGTTGAGCGCCGCAGAAAAGGCCAAGGCGCTGGCAGTGGCCCGTCAGTGGGGGATCGAGGCGCTGGAGGAGTCAGCCCCGATCTCTGTGATCGGCACCGGCCCGGATTTGAACGCAGCGACGGACAACGGGCTGGAGCGGGCGGCGGCATTGCTCGGCATGAGTGTCCCGGAGGTCAAAAATCGTGCGACGATCACCGGGGCCATCGAGATCGGGCGCAACCCAGGGGTGGTGCAGGTCACCTTTCGCGCGCCCGTCGACCGGCTCGAGCGGGTAGGTCTGCTTCCTTATGTGCGCGACCAGTACGGTGTGGGCGAAGATGCGGCATCTTGACGGGATGTTGAAGGGGGTGCGCGGGGCTCGCCTGTATTCCCAGGCATGGCTGCCTGCGGCAGAGCCGCGTGCGCTGCTGCTGCTTGCGCATGGTCTGGGCGAACACAGCGGCCGGTATGGGAATGTGGTCAACGCTGTGGTGCCGCGCGGCTATGGCGTGTACGCGCTGGACCATCTGGGCCATGGCCGTTCCGAAGGCACACGCAAACATGTGGAGCGTTTCACTGACTTCACCGAGCCTGTGCGGACCTATTCGCGTCTATTGGCAGACCGTCATCCTGGCAAGCCTGTCTTTCTGGTCGGGCACAGCATGGGGGGGTTGATTGCTGCAGTGCATTTGTTGGAGCACCAGGCGGATTTTCGTGGGGCGGTCCTCTCCGCCCCGGCCGTTGCGGTCGACCGTTCTGTCTCTGCGGCGACAGTGGCTGTCGGCAAAGTGCTGGCGCTGGTGGCGCCCAAGGTTGGGATTTTGGGGCTGGACATCAACGGCATCTCGCGGCTCGCCGGACAAAACGCTCCGGATCTACCCGGGGCTCTACCATGAACTTTTTAACGAGCCCGAGCATGCCGAGGTGATCGAGGAGGTCCTCGGCTGGCTGGAGGCCCGGACCATGTAGGAAAAAGGGGCAGAGCCCGTGTCTATTGGCTGTCGGGCAGCGGGTCTGGGGCGGGTTGCAGTTTGGGGAAGCGGGTCCGGTCGAATTCGTGGAGTCGTTTTGGGCCCAGCGCCACAAGTTCGTGGTGGATCTCTTCGGCGGCGGCTCGAAATGGCTCCAGCGCCAGCCCCTGGCAGACTGGCGGCAGGCCGCGCAGCCTGGGCAGCCCGCGTCGAAACATCTTGACGGCCCCGCTCCAGTTGTTGCGTTCGATCTGAAAAAAGGCGACTCCGATCTGGAGGATTCCTTGGTAGAGCTCTCGGATCGGGCGGGTTTCGCTCTGCCAGGCTTGTTCGAAGGATTCGTGTTGTTCAAAATAGGCGCCGCGGTTGAACTCCTCGATCCCGCGGCGGGCAAGCGCGCTGGGCGGTCTGTCCCAGCCTGCGGGGTAGCGTGTGGGGGGGTGGAGATGGCGCTCCACGACCAGGGGAAGTTCTTCCATCATGCGGCTGCGCGCCCAGGCGTGGTCGGCACCGGCCTGGCGGGCTGCGCGCAAGGTTTGGGCATCGACGTGGCTGCCGAAGGCAAAGATCGGCACGTGGCTGGTGTGGGGGCGGAGCTTGCAGCGGAGGATGGCGTTGGCCCAGTCTCCCTCAGCGGCCAGGTCGAGCAAGGCCAGCACGGGGTCGTGGGCGTCGATGGCTGCCACGAACGACTCGGGCGTCTCGACGACGACAGGGGTCCCCCCTTGCCGACGGATCACATCTTGAAGGCGGGGGGCAAAAAAGAGGTCTGGCTCGAGGCAGACGATCGCGGGTGCAACAGAAGTATCGGCAGAAAATTCGTGCATTGGTGGCTTCTCGCTGGTTCAACGGGCTGGCTGGTCGGTTGTCCGGTCTGATCGACGATCGGGTATACTGTTTACTGGATTTGGCCTTGGATAGGGCGGGCCAGGCAGAGTATGCATCCTGACGACAAGGATAGTTGACGGTGAAAAAGATGTCTGTGGAAATTGATCCCAATCTAAGCTATGATGCTGCACTGGTGCAGCTGGAAGAGATTCTTGGCCAGCTGGAGAAGGGCGACCTGCCGTTGGAGCAGACACTGGCGTTGTACGAACAAGGAGCCGAGCTGGCCCGTCTGTGTGCTGCCCGGTTGGACGAAGCCGAGCTTCGGGTCCGGCGCTGGCAAGGTGACGGCCAGACGGTGCCCTTCGATGGGTGGCAGGAGCCCTAGAGGTGGCGGCATTGTGGCGCAATACAGCTCTCTGGCTGCCGATTCTGGTGGCGGTGGTGATTCAGCTGTACAAGCTGATGGCCTTCTGGGGGCAGACCCGTCGGCTGGATTTGCGGGTGCTGACCCAGGCGGGGGGGATGCCGAGCAGCCATTCGGGCATGGTTACCAGCCTGGTGACTGCGATCGGCTACGAATATGGGCTGGACAGCGGGTCGTTTGCGGGGGCGGTGGCGCTGGCGATCATCGTGATGTACGATGCGCGTGGGGTGCGCCAGGAGAGCGGCAAACAGGCCCGTGTGATCAACCAGATTCTGCAGACGTTTTTCAGCGGCCATCCGCTGACCGAAGCGGAGCTCAAGGAATTGATCGGCCACACGACGCTGCAAGTGCTGGTCGGTGGGCTGGTCGGAATTGGCTTCACCCTGGCCTATCTGCAGTGGTTTGGCTAGGGGGGGGCAGATTTCCGGAGTTGTGCCGGTTTTTTTCTGCTGTAGCTGGAGGATTGGCATGGGATTTCCGGCGAGCGTTGAATTTTTCTGAAATTTTTCTGATTAATAGCTTGTCACCTTGTCTGGCCTGTGGTATGATACTGGGCACAATCAAAAATACCTGTCGGTCGTGAGAAGCGACGTGTGTCATCGGAGATGCGCGTTTTGGGCGACGCAGGCGACCTGACGAACACAAAAGGTTTGGTGGAGGAACTATGCGACGTGTGGTTCTGATTCAGCCACGGCGCGACGGCCGAATATTTGGCAAGGCTCCTGGCTCCCCCTACACATTGATGCGCCTGGCATCGTTGGTGCCGAACGAGATTCCAGTGGAGATCTGGGATGAAAATGTGCGGGACCTGCCCCTGGACA
>JAPLGY010000600.1 GCA_026389955.1 Caldilinea sp.
TGACCAACGCGGTGGATTTTTACCGTGCCGCGCAGGAGGGCTGGTATCGGATTCCTCAGCGCCAGGCCCCGCGGCGGATCGGGGCAGACTACCTGGCCTTTTATCAGACCGGGGCCTTTGCGGGCCAGCCAGAAGCCCAGACGATTTCGTTTATCGCCCCTACCTGCCGGTATCAGTTGATGCAGCGACGCCAGCTGTTGCCCGACGAAGCAGACCACTGCCGGGCCGACGAGTACTACTATCGCATCGAAATTGGTGCGCTGCAGCGGTTGGAGCGCCCGGTGCGTGCAGCCAGGTTCCGGCGCTTGACGTTTGTCCATACGACCTTGCACCGGCTGCTGGCTGCCAACGATGTGCTGGAGCTGTTTCAGGCCGAAGACCCCTTCGATCAGCTTTGGAGTGCGCTGCGCGAACATGGCCTGCGCCCGCTCAGCAACCGGATTGTGGCCGAACGGCCGGTCGACATCGTGCTCCGGGCGCGCCGCGGCTCTCTAGGAATTTCCTGTATGGCCCAATACACTACCCAGGAACGCTGCTGTGCATCGCAGGTCGAACCGTGGGAATTTTTGCAGCTGGCCCCGGCAGACATTGCAGGGGATCTGCCAGGCTGTCTGCACCAGATCGGCGCGGCCTTGCTGCATCTTGGCGGGTCGATGCTGCATCTGCCACCCGCAGCGGAAGGCTGAGCAGCTTTCAAAGAGTTCCAGAGCGCTCGTGGCCGGCGACCCCCAGTTCGGCGGCGATGCTTTGCATGGCACCCAGCACACGTTCGACATGCTCGTCGAAAGGGACCCCCAGCTCTTCCACAAATTTCATGTTTTCATGGCGGTCGATCGCTGCGGTGAAGGCCTTGTCTTTCCATTTCTTTTTGATCGATTTGAGCTCGACCCCGCGCAGGTCACGGTCAGGGCGCACGTAGGCCGCAGCCTGGATCAGGCCGGTCAGTTCGTCGCAGGCCAGCAGCGCCTTGTCGAGCAGCGAGACGCGCGGGGTCCCCAGAAAGGTCGCGTGCGCCTCGACTGCCTGGAGCAAGGCGGGCGGGTAACCAAGTTCCCGGAAGAGCCGCAGTTCGGTGCGCGGGTGTCCGTTGACTTCGTCCGACATGTCGGCAAAGCGTTCGTAGTCCAGATCGTGCAGCAGCCCGGTGATTCCCCAGAGCGCTTCGTCCTCGCCAAAATGGCGGGCATAGACCCGCAGCGAGGCTTCCACCGCCAGCATGTGCCGACGCAAACTCTCAGACTGTACCCACTCACAGAGCAGGGTATATGCTTCCTCACGGGTTGGTAGTGACACGGCTCGCCCTTTCTTGTGTCGATGCGGTGTGGCAGGCATGCTTACACACGGCAACTGGCTTGTTGTTCCTGCTCCTGCCTTGGGACAGCGGTCGCTTGCCTGCAGGTTTTTTTGGGGAACAGATCTTTGTTCATTATACAATAGATGCAGACATCTCTTCGCTGGCCACACGAAGGGGAACAGATGCAGAATGTGGCGAGCCAGGTACAGGGTAGCAGAGAAGATGGATCTTTTTGAGCAGGCCCATCAGGAGCGGCTGGCCCGCAGCGCACCGCTGGCGGCGCGCATGCGTCCGCGCACGCTCGACGAATATGTCGGCCAGTCGCACATTGTGGGGGCTGGCCGGCTGCTGCGCCGTGCCATCGAGGCCGACCAGCTGGCCAGTGTGATCTTCTATGGCCCCCCCGGGACCGGCAAGACCACGCTGGCGCGCGTGATCGCCAATACCACACGGGCCCACTTTATTGCCCTCAATGCAGTCCTGGCCGGCGTCAAAGACATTCGCGAAGCGATCGAAGAAGCACAACAGCGGGCGCGCCAGCATGGCCAGCGCACGATTCTGTTTGTCGACGAGGTGCACCGTTTCAACAAGGCCCAGCAGGATGCGTTGCTGCCCTGGGTTGAAAATGGCACGGTGATCTTCGTCGGCGCCACCACCGAGAATCCCTACTTTGAAGTCAACAAGGCGCTGGTCAGCCGCAGCCGGATTTTTCAGCTGGTGCCGCTCACCCAGGAGGATCTGCGTGCCATCGTCTGCCAGGCGCTGAACGACCGGGAGCGTGGCTACGGTGCGCTGGCCGTCACGGTCGACGACGACGCGCTCGCTCATCTGGTCGACGTGGCCAACGGCGACGCCCGTGCGGTGCTCAACGCACTCGAGCTGGCCGTGGAGACGACCGGATCTGGCCCCAGCCCCGCCCCTGCCAACCGGCACATCACCCTTGCGATCGCCGAAGAGTCGATCCAGCGCCGGGCGGTGCTGTACGACAAAGAAGGCGACTACCACTTCGACACGATCAGCGCCTTTATCAAGAGCCTGCGCGGCAGCGACCCCGACGCTGCTCTCTACTGGATGGCCAAGATGGTCTACGCCGGTGAAGCGCCCCGTTTTCTTCTGCGGCGGATGCTCATCTTTGCCGGCGAAGATGTCGGCATGGCCGACCCCAACGCCATCCAGGTCGTGGCAGCCTGCGCCCAGGCCTTCGAGCAGGTGGGCATGCCCGAAGGGCGTTTCCACCTGGCCACCGCCGCCCTGTATCTGGCGACCGCCCGCAAATCCAACACGGCCTTCGCTTTTTTCGACGCTTTGGAACAGGTGCGCCAGGAAGCAGACAGCGGCGTGCCCAACCACCTGAAGGACGGCAGCCGC
>JAPLGY010000271.1 GCA_026389955.1 Caldilinea sp.
CATTCATGGCGCCCTTGGGCCGACCGGTCGAGCCAGAGGTGTAAATGACATAAGCCAGATGGTGGGGCTGTACAGGGCTGTGCAGATTGCTCGTGGCGTTCAACGCCACAGCCGGCCAGTCCCGGTCCAGGCAGAGCAGCAGCGTCTCTGCCACCGGCAGGGTTCCGAGCAGCGAGGCCTGGGTCAGCAGCACGGGCACTGCAGCGTCTTCCAGCATGAAGGCCAGCCGCTCTGCCGGGTACTTCGGGTCGAGGGGGACGTAGGCACCGCCTGCCTTGAGGATCCCGAGCAGTCCCACCACCATCTCCAGCGAGCGCTCCACACAGAGACCTACCAGCACGTCCGGCCCCACACCCAGCCCCTGGAGCGTATGGGCCAGCTGGTTGGCCCGGGCGTTGAGCTCGGCATAGGTCAGCTGCGCTTCTTCGAAGATCACAGCGACTGCATCGGGTGTGCGCTCGACCTGCTCTTCAAAGAGGGTGTGGATGCACTTCTCCTGCCCAAAATCGGCGGCGGTCGTGTTCCATTCGACGAGCAGCTGATGGCGTTCTGCTGCGGTGAGCAGCGGCAGCTGTGACACAGGCTGACGGTCAAGGGCAAAGTTTGGATCGACAATTGCTGTCAGCAAAACGCCAAAGCGTTCTCCCATCCGTTTCAATGTTGCTGCGCTGAAAAGATCTGCGCGTCCTTGGAGTGAGCCAGAGAGACTGCCTTCAGAGTCAAACAATTCCAGTGTGATGTCATCCTGTCTGGCAGCAGCCGGGAGAGAAATTTCTGCAAGTTGAAGATCGCCCAATGCAGAGGGGCTGGACGAAAAAAACAGATCCGGACGACGGTGCGGTTGCTGGAGCACAAACGTGCTCTGAAATATTGGCGAATGGCCCGGGTCGTGGCGTGGGTGGAGCTGCTCTACCAGCCTGGCAAATGGGTACTCCCGGTGATCCAAAACAGCCGACAAACGGTCTTTGACCTGGACAAGCACCTCTCCAAAATTTGGATCTCCCTGAAAAAGGGTACGCATCACCACAGGCGAAGTAAAATTGCCGATCACCTCTTCAAACTGTACGCCTGTTTGTCCTATCATGGGCAACCCAATCAACAATTCTTCCTGTCCGCTATGGCGATGAAGCAGGGTTTGCCATGCAGCCAGAAGCAGCATGTACAAAGTACACCCATGTTTCTGTGCAAATTTTTTGAGTTGGGCAGTCAGCTCCGCTGAAATCTGAATCGGGGCCTCTATTCCATGCAGTGACTGTTGGGGTGGACGCGGAAAGTCGGTGGGCAGCTGGAGCACCGGCAGTTCACCTGCCAGCTCGGTTTTCCAAAACTGCCACAACCGGGTTTCTTCCTGTTCCAACATTTTCTGCTGCCAGATGACGTAGTCTGCGTATGTCTGCTGAATCAGCGGGAGATCCACAGAATTTCCAGCCTGCAGCTCTTGGTAAAAGATCCACAATTCATCGACCAGCTGGTACAAAGCCCCTCTGTCGACGACAATGTGGTGAACAGAGAAGAGCAGGCTGTGTTGTTCCGGCCCGTGATGGAGCAGCGAGACTCGGAACAGAGGTCCTTGTTCCAGATCAAAAGGACGTTCGTGCAGGGCCTTCAAAGCTCCTTGGATCTGTTCATGGCTCCAATACATCGCTTCAATTTCTTCCAGCCTGGCTGGTTGGTAACCCACTATCTGCTGCATCAGCGTGTCGTTCTTCCAGACAAACCGGGTTCGCAACGCAGCATGACGGTTGATCAACAGTTGAATCACGCTGGAAAAGAGAGAAAGATTGAGCCTGCCTGACAGATGAAACGCTGCAGATGCCGTAGAGGCACTGTTGCCAGGGAACTGCTGGTCGACCATCCACACTTCTCTTTGTCCATGCGAAGCAGCGCAAAAGGCTGGTATGTTCAAATAATCGAGCAGATCTACTTTTTTTTCTCTCAACAACTCCAGAAATTCTGGGGCAATCTGCTGTTGCGGGCTGTCGTAATGCAGTTTGTCTTCTTGAGGGGTCAATGCAATTCCTAGCAAGGTCAATTTTTGTATAAACTGTTCAACAAGCCTCATATGGTCGTTTCGCTCATTTTCTGAATTATTTTGACACAATCGTATGTCCTCCACGAGAGAGACTCGTGGAGAGAAAACAACTGAACGAGCGGAGGAGCGTTGACTTGTCTGATAGGGAAAATTATGCGTGCCAGACCAGTGACTGGCTGCTGAAGGATTGAACTGTAAGTCATTTGGTTATAAAAGTGCTCTGGGAGGCTCATGATTTTTTTGAATTGTGCTGTCAAACCATCAGGCAATTCCAACAGGGGATCGAATTGACCGCTCTGCGCAGATTCATTATAATAATGACAAGAGGCGCGCATTTTTTGTGCGCACCATTTGTGGATAGAGTCAGCCATGAGCAGCCAAGACGAACACGAGAGCCCGCTGCACGAGTATGCAGCACGTGCAAGCCAGGAACTGGGCAAGCAAAGCACCGACGTCAAAAATTCCAGCGTAGCGCGCGTCGAAAGCGGGCAGGTCTCGCTGCGTGAGTCTTTCGCCCAACATGTGCAGGCTTCGGCGACCTACATGGAGGATGCAGCCGCCGGTGTGGTCAACACCAACACGCTCGAAGCCAGCGATGTCGCGATCGGGGTCGCCTCCGTCAATTCCTTGCAGGCAGAGACCCTGCAGGTGGGCGTGCTCGCTGCCCGACAGATCGAAGGCAAAAATATTCGAGCTGGCCTGCTGGTGAGCCTCCAGGTGCATGGAGATGTCCACAGCGTGGTCTCGCCGCTGGCCGGGGTGGCCATCGGCGCCGGCCTGTTCGGGATGTATTGGCTGGTACGAGCACTGGAAACGCTGTTCAAACGACGAGAGTCCAAAGGTTGAGGACCAACGAATTCTTAGCAGGAGCCTACTATTATGTCTGATTTAAAGTTGAATGCCGAACCGCGTGTCCTGTCCGGCCGCAAAGTAAACCAGCTGCGCCGTCGAGGCCTCGTGCCCGTGGTGGCATACGGTGCACTTTCTGCCCCCCTCAGCCTGCAGGTGGAAGAGAGAGCGCTGCACCATACCCTGCAGGGGGGGGGCGCTTCGCAGGTCGTGGCGCTCTCTGTGAGCGGTGGCGGCCTCCACAATGTGTTGATCAAAAATGTTCAGCGCGCCCCAGTCAACCATAGCCTGCTGCACGCCGATCTCTATGTGGTCAATATGAACGAAGCCCAGCATGTCGCCGTTGCGCTGGAGACGACTGGCAAACCGGTGGGCATGGCCGCAGGGCTGATGATCTTCCAGGCACATGAGTCGATCCAGATCGAAGCCCTGCCTGCCGACATTCCAGCCGAAATCAGGGTAGACCTCAGCCCACTGACCCTGGAAACGCCGATCCATGTACGTGACCTGCCTGCGATCCAAGGGGTCACCTACCGCAATGATCCCGACGAACTGCTCTTTTCGCTGATTGTGACCCGTGGCGCCGAGGCCGAAGTGGCTGAAACAGCCGCCGTTGTCGAGCCCGAAGTGGTCAAACGGGGCAAGCAGACCGCAGAAGAATAGTTCGCTGCAGGTTGTTTCAGCCAGACGGACTGAAACAATCGACCTGTGCTGCTGATGCCCGATTTTTACAAAACACCAGGTTTGCAGAGACCTGGTGTTTTTGTGGGCCAGTTCGATCAGGGTGTGCCGTCACAAGGTGGGGGTCAACAAAACGACCTGTGTCTCCTCAGGCAGCGTGCTCTTGCTGATTTTGAGCAGTTCGATCGGCTCGATGTGGGTCGCCCCAAACTCTTTGAGAAATTTCTCGACGCTCTCCACCTTGCTGGCCAGCGGGTCCGCAAGGCCGGCGTGCTGGTAGTGCATCGGGATAACCAGCCGCGGCTCCAACAGGCCGATCAGTTCGACAGCACGCGCAGGCTCCAGCATGCCAGCCCCCCCCACCGGCACCAGCAGCACGTCCACCTCCCCAATGTTGAGCTCCTCGATCTCCGATTGGGCTGGCACCTCCCCAATGCCCCCCATGTGGCCGACAGTCAGCCCGCCAAATTCGAAGAAAAACGCCACGCTCCGTTCAGCCGTCGCACCGTCCCCGCGACGATGACGGGTGGTCAGCCCCGTGACAAATACGTTCTTGATCTCAAACTCTCCAGGACCGCTCAGCACTTTCGGGTCCCCGGTCACCCGGTCGATCGCGTTGTGGCCAGGGCGGTCGTGGCTCACCGTGACGATGTCCGCACGCATCTTGGCCAGGGTCGGGCCAACAGATTTGTCGTATGGGTCACAGATGACAGTCACCCCACTCTCACGAATGCGAAAACAGGAAAGCCCATACCAGGTAATGTCCATAACCAATTACTCCACACCTACAAAAGGTTTGCCAACCAGAACAGCAGAGGCCGTTCTTTCCCCTCGATGGAACATCTGTTTGGTCTACTATACCCCAAGTCCAGACCATTGCCTAAATCCTGGCCCCCACGCAGCAGCTGCCGCGCCAGCCAGGCCTGCGGCGAAACGGTTCTCGCACAGCCGGCGGAGAGTGCACGGCTGCTTTTTCTGTCAGCAGCGACCGGCAGTGATATGATGAGCGCAACAGGCGCACAGTTGTCTGCAAACAAGCCGTTCAGGGACCCGCACAAGAAAGCCAAGCAAAATGTCTGTCGAACAAAAAGACGTCGATTGGGTGATCCACGTGGCGCGTGGGGCTGGCGACCTTGCCCGCCGAATGTATGCCAGCGGCCAGGCCACCGTGAAGGAAAAATCCAGCGAAATTGATCTGGTGACAGCCGCCGATGTCGCGGCAGAGGAGTTTGTTCGCGAGGCGTTGGCCCGCCTCTACCCAGGGGTCGCCCTGTGGGGAGAAGAGAGCAATCACCCCCCAAGCCAGCCCGACTACTGGCTGGTCGACCCGATCGACGGCACCACCAACTTCGCACACAATATTCCCTACTGCGCGGTCAACATCGCCTTGCAACTGGGCGGCCAGACTGCGCTGGCCGTCACCTACCACATCGGCATGGACTGCACCTTCTATGCACGCCGCGGCGCCGGCGCCTTCCAAAGACTGTCCACCAGCCACGAACGCCAGCTGCGGACCAGCACCACAGCCACCCTGCGCAAAGCGCTGCTGATCACTGGTTTTCCCTACCACCGCAGCGAATCCACAGACAACAACAGCGCCGAATTTGCCTACTTCATGCCGCGCACCGCCAGCGTCCGCAACCTGGGGTCGGCTGCGCTCGACCTGGCCCACGTCGCCCTCGGCGCCGCCGATGCCTACTGGGAAGGCTGGCTCAACCCATGGGACCTGACCGCCGGCGTGCTGTTGGTGCGCGAGGCAGGAGGATGGGCCACGACCTATACAGGCCAGGAGTGGACGGTCGGCGACCGCCAGGTCATCGCCAGCAACGGCTCGCCAGAGCTCCACACTGCCCTGCTGGCAGGGATCCAAAACGCTCGCGCCACACTCGAGTAACACGTTCCGCCAGAAAAAAGCCATCTGCTCGCTGTCGGCATTGTCACACCCTCCCTGTTGCTGCTATACTTTTGTCAAGACAAGCCACACCAACCAGCGCTGGGAAAGGACAGAAGCATGGGCGACATCAAATTTGGGACCGATGGCTGGCGCGGGCGAATCGCCGACGACTACACATTTGCCAATCTGCGCCGGGCGACCCAGGGGTTCGCCGCCTATCTGAAGACCACAGCCCGCCAGGGCCCCGTCGTCGTCGGCTACGACCGCCGCTTTTTGGCCGAACACTTTGCCGCCACAGCCTGTGAAATCCTGGCCGGCAATGGCTTCACCGTCTTGCTGACCCCAGCGGCGACGCCGACCCCCGTCATCAGCTTCAGCGCCAAAGCCAACCAGGCGATCGCAGCCCTCAACATCACAGCCAGCCACAACCCTCCCGAAGACTGCGGGTTCAAGGTGCGCGACCACAACGGCGGTGCCATTGCCCCGGCTGGCCTCAAAGAGATCGAAGCCAATATCCCCGATTCTCCAGCAGCCCTCCCCCACGTGCCCTTCGCCGAAGGGCTGGCCAGCGGACAGATCGCCTACTTCGACCCCAAAACCGCCTATCTCGCCCACCTGGCCACCCTCATCGACGTCAAACCCATTCAACAGGCCGGCCTCAAAATCGTCGTCGACAATATGTGGGGCAATGGCGCAGGCTGGCTGAGCGAAATCCTCCAGGGCGGACGCACCCAGGTGATCGAACTGCACGCCGAACGCAATCCCATCTTCCCAGAAATGAGCCGCCCCGAACCGATCCCCCCCAACGTCGACGCCGGGCTGGCTGTCGCCCGGTCCGTCGGGGCCGACTGCGTCTGCATCCTCGACGGCGACGCCGACCGCTGCGGGTTCGGCGACGAACAAGGCAATTTCGTCGACCAGCTGCGCGTCTACGCCATGCTCGCCTATTACCTGCTCGACGTGCGCGGGGAGCGGGGCACGATCGTCAAAACCCTCAGCACCACCTCGATGCTCGATAAACTGGGCCAGGCCTACGGCGTCCCCGTCGTCAACACCGGCGTCGGCTTCAAATATGTGGCACCCGCCATGCTCGAACACAACGCCCTGATCGGCGGCGAAGAGAGCGGCGGCTACGCCTTCCGCGGCCACGTCCCCGAACGCGACGGCATCCTCTCCAACCTCTACCTGCTCGACTTCATGGTCCGCACCGGCAAAAAACCGACCGAACTGCTGAACCTCGTCTTCGCCAAGGTGGGCACCCATTTTTATGACCGCATCGATGTGCGGCTGACCGACCGCACCCTCACCCAGGCAGCCCGCCAACGGCTCGACAGCGTCGATCTCTCCCAGATCACCCTC
>JAPLGY010000246.1 GCA_026389955.1 Caldilinea sp.
GCTTCGATCCTGCGCTGCCAATTCGAGCACTCCCCACCCCTGCGGTTCGGGGCCAATCATGCTGGGCGTGTGATGGTAGATGCGCCCGGTCGCCATAAAGGAGCGCACAAAGTGCTTGTACATTTCGACCATGTGGCGCACACGGGCGAAATGATGGGGATTCCAGCTGCCGCCAAGCGGGTTGAAAATGCCCAGCGTGGGCCGCACAAAGAGCAGCAGGCGCGCCTGGAAGTCAACGTCGCCCGCAATGTGGCCGTTCTGCCCGGCGATCAGCCGGTCTACATACTCGGGCGGCAGGGCCATTGTCATGCCGTTGGTGATGGTGAAGGCGCGGGGCGCAATCTGCCAGTCGGTGACCCAGGTGTGACTGAAGCGGCGCACCATGCCCAAATCTGTGCGCCCACCGCCGCCAGCACAATTCTCAAAGATCACCTCTGGAAATCTTGCCCGCAGCCGTTCGTAGATGGCGTAGAGTGCTTCGTAATAACGCCAGTAGCTACTCTCTACGAACCCGTCTCGGACTTGTTGAGCGCCTGAGCCCGTCCCAGGCACGTTGTAATCCAGGCGGAAGAAATCGAGCTGGTTCTCTTCGATGACACGGCTGATCTGATTTTCCATCCATTGGGCAACTTCAAGATTGGTCAGGTCGAGCATGTTCCCCAGCGGCATCACCTTGTCATAGGCGGTGACCAACCACTCCGGATGCTGGGCGAGAATCTGGCTTTCGTTACCGATGCGCTCGGCATCCATCCACAGACCCCAGAGCATTCCTTTTTCGTGGACCCGTGAGCGGAATTGCTCCAAACCAGATGGAAAGCGCTCGCGGTCTACGTTCCAGTCGCCAACTGTGTGCCACCAGTGACTGAAGGGTTTGGCATACCAACTGGCATCGATGAAGAAGACCTCGGCACCCAAAGCTGCCGCCGAATCGATCTGGTGATAGACGTACTCGGTGGTGATCTCCACCTCCGGGCCAATGGCGGATTCTACCCAGCCGCCACGGCCGCGCGGCTGGGGGAGAAAGACGCTGCGCCGCATGTGGTCGTGCATGGCTTGGACAGCGCTGTCCAAGTCGCCAAAGGTGAGGCCCAGATGCATTTCGGGGGTGGCAATCGTTTCGCCAGGGGCGATGACGCGCTGGGGCGCAGGCCCGTCCGGCCCCGCACGAAAGAAAAGCCGGGCAGCCTGGTCTGTCGTCCCCTGGTCAGCGTCCAGGTCGAATTCAAAGAGATAACCGCCGGACCAGGCCAACTGACCGGTGAAATGTTCGCCCGTGGCATTGTTGCGCAGGACGAACATGGGATGGCGATGGCGATCGCGCCGATAGCGGCCATGGAGCTGAAAACCTGCATTGGGTAAGGGTTTCCACTGGAAGTCCCCTTCGTTGCCCCAATGGGTATTCTCCATATAGCCGACCGAATAAAGCGGCGCATCGGGCTCCGGCAGATGGAGCCGCCAGCGCGGCGTGGTCAGTAGCACACCGCTCCAGGGGCAGACCGCGCTCATGGCTGCCGGTTGGGCGCCGGTATTGGTCACCTCCAGCCAGCGGGTGAAGACCGCAGTGCCGTCCAGCAACATGTGTACAGCCACCGTGACGGGACGCACCGCGTGGCGCAACGTCAGCGTGACGTGGAGCCCGCGCTGTTTTTGCTCTTGAGCAAGACTCATCCACTCCCAATGGGAGGCCAGCAGCTGACCGTCGATCTCCAGCCAGAACGACTGGGGGGTAGGATGTTTGCCAGGGTCTAAACGCAGCCCTTC
>JAPLGY010000724.1 GCA_026389955.1 Caldilinea sp.
GGGGATAAAGCTGCTCCCGGGGGTGGAGGCTGCGGCCGGCGACCCGGAGCATGGCATCTCGCGCGGGCGTCTGCTGCCCCAGCACACGATTTTGCAGCGTGACGAGGTAGGTGTCGAGACGCGGCGTCGGCTGCAGGAGAGCCTGGTGTTGGTGCATGGGGGGATGGCCCAGGATGTGGGCCCGATTTTGGAGATGGTGACCGAGAAGTATTTGCTGCGTGCCGAGGAAGAGTGGGCGGGGAGGCAGGAGGCGATCCGGATCTACGAGCAGATTCGGGCGTTGTTGGCGCAGGGCGACATTCGGGGGCTGGGGGCTGCCACCGAGCTCAACTTTCGCGGCCCGATCCAGACGATCATCCCGTGGGCCAGCAACTTGTACACCGAGACGCTGATCGAGCGGGCCCGTGCGGCCTTTGGCGCCGACTTTTGGGGGTTTTGGATGTTGGGGGGCATGGCGGGGGGAGGGATGGGCTTTCTCTTTGACCCGCTGCGCAAGGCGGAGGCGCAGGAGTGGCTGGTGAGGATGATGCAGGAGACCAAGCGTGCGCTGGAGCATGCGGTGCCTTTTGCCATGGACCCGGTGGTGTACGAGTTTGCGATCAACGAGCGAGGCACCTGGGCGGAGCTGCGGACGGGGACGCGGGCGTTGATGCCGGCGGGGTACTACATGTTGACTGCGCCGGCGCTGTTGCGGCACGAGCAGCGGAGCCTTTCAGCGTTTCGCCGTGCCGAGCTGGACGTTTTTGGGGGGGCTGCGCGCACGCAGCCGGAGTTGGCGGGCATGGTGGAGGCGTTGTTTGACCGTCTGCTGCCGCCGCAGGAGCAGCAGGGGGGGCGTCCGAGCCTGGCGGTCTTGCTTGACGAGAACGGGTTTGACCGGGTGCAGCACGAGCAGATTCGCGCCGACCTGCGCAGCGGGCGCATTGGGCTGGCGCAGAACCGGCTGCCTGTGCGTTCTGTGATCGAGGATGTGGCGGCTGGGGATGTGGCGGAGCTCGAACATCTGGCAGAGGAGGCAGCGCTGCGGGAGGCTGGGCTGGCGGCGCTGCGGGCGGGGGCTGTGGCGGTGGTCTCGCTGGCTGGGGGGGCTGGCAGCCGCTGGACCCAGGGGGCGGGTGTGGTCAAAGCGCTCAACCCGTTTGCGCGGCTGGGGGGGCGTCACCGAAATTTTATTGAAGTTCACCTGGCCAAGAGTCGGCGCACGGGTCGGCTGGCGGGCACGCCGCTGGCCCACATTGTGACCACCAGCTATCTGACCCACAGGCCGGTCGTCGAATTTCTGGAACGCACCTACGGCGATTCGGGGTCGCTCTGGCTTTCTCCGGGGCGGGCGGTGGGGCTGCGGCTGGTGCCGATGGCGCGCGACCTGCGTTTTGCCTGGGAGGAGATGCCGCAGCAGCTGCTCGACGAACGGGCGCAGAAAGTGCGGGCCGGCCGGCTTGCAGCCCTGATCGGGGGGGCGCAACAGGTGGGGGAGGGCAGCGATTACACCGACAATGCGCCGCTGCAGTGTCTGCACCCGGTCGGCCACTGGTACGAGGTGCCCAACCTGCTGCGCAACGGCGTGTTGGCCCGTCTGTTGGCTGAACGTCCGGCGCTGCGCCATCTGCTGGTGCACAACATCGACACGCTGGGTGTCGATGTGGACCCGCTGCTGCTGGGCTACCACATGCAGAGCGGAAAAGCGATGACCGCCGAGGTGATCACCCGGCGCATCGACGACCGTGGGGGGGGGCTGGCGCGTGTCGACGGTCAGCTGCGGCTGGTGGAGGGGTTGGCGCTGCCGCACGAGAAGCTTGAATTTGCGTTGACCTACTACAACTCGGCGACCTATTGGATCGACATCGACCTGATGTTGGCGGCTTTTGGGCTGGTACGGGCGGACCTGGCCGACGACGCACGCACGGCGGCGGCGGTGCGTGCTGTGGCGGCGCGCATGCCGACCTACATCACGATCAAAGATGTCAAAAAGCGTTGGGGCAAAGGGCAGGAGGACATCTATCCGGTGACGCAGTTTGAAAAACTGTGGGGGGACATGACGACGCTGCCCGGTTTTGGCTGTGGGTTTATCGCCGTGCCGCGCGTTCGTGGGCAGCAGCTCAAAGAAGTGGCCCAGCTGGACGGCTGGCTGCGCGACGGGTCGGCGGCCTACGTCGACCGGCTGTGTGACTGGGGGTAGCACCCGATCGGGGCCCTCAACAGACCAGACCTTGTTCTTTGGCTGCATGATAAATCTCAGCCAGTTGAGTGGCCCGGCGATTGTGCATTCGGGGTTTGCCCATGTGCTCGTAGATTCCCTGAAGGGTGTGGGTCACGGACGAGAGGGAGCGAACGAGTATTGTTGAGATTTCGTGGGTCGAGTGTTTTTGAAGGTGGAGCAAAAAGATGGCGACTGCCAGTTCGTTGTTGCGGTTATGGTGATGGGCAGTGCGCAGTCGGCTCAGCAGGCTGGGCACCATTGCTGCGGTGATCTGCCCGTTTTGGATCGCGTTGGCGACTACCTGGCGGGCCAGGGTATTGCGAAAGAGCTTTGTCAAGTATGAATCGATGGCCCCCAGTTTGAACAGCAGGTTGACTGCTTCGCGGTGGTGGTGGAGATGGATGTTGGCTGCAGCTGCCTCCAGTGTGTGGATTCCATCGGCGCCCAGGAACCCCTCTAGAAAAAGGCGCTGACCTATTGTTTTGCATTCATTCACCCCCAACAACCAGACTGCCACCTGGCTGATGAGTGTAGGATGCCACCAGTGTGGGAAATAGGCTCGGTTGCGCTTAGCCAGCCAAGTGAGCTCAGCACGCAACAACTCTGGCGGTGTGCGTGGGGTGGGATCGGTGTGCAGGTGTACCCAGGCCTGCAGAAAGGCGATGGCACAGATGGCAGTCCGGTCCTGCAAGCGTTGGTAGAAGGTCAGCGACGCCCGCAGGAACTCCTGCGCGGCGTTGTGCTGTCCCTTCAGCAGCTGGACCACGGCCAGGGTGACCTGAACACTCATCTGCTGGTCTGGGGACGCGATGGACAGCGATTGGGTGATCAGCTCGGTGGCGGTGTCCAGCTGGCCCTGCAGGATGGCCAGCCAGGCTGCGTTGATGTCAACCCAGGGGGTGAGCCGAGGATACAACTGAGTGGACAGCGTACGAGCCCTGTCATAGCTTTGGTGGGCTTGGGCATAGCTGCCGTGGGCACGCTGCAGATTGCCCAGGGCCAGATATGCGTGCAGGCGCTGACGAGTGTAGATGCTTGACTGGGTGAGCGTGACCCAAATTTCAGCTTTTTCCAAGGCGCCTGCCAGATCGCCACAATACCAGGC
>JAPLGY010000504.1 GCA_026389955.1 Caldilinea sp.
ACATAGTCCAGTTCGCCCAGAAACCGTTCTTTGACCGCGTTGAACTCGATCTCGCGGCGCTCCCAGCGTTCCTGGCGCTGCCGCACATAGTGGCTGTAGTTGCCGGTATAGATCTCGAAGCCCGCCGGCCCCATCTCCCAGATGCGGTCGACCACGTTGTCCAGGAAGTACCGGTCGTGCGACACGATCAGCAGGGCTCCCTCCCAGGTGCGCAGCAGCCCCTCCAGCCATTCTACCGCCTGCACATCCAGATGGTTGGTCGGCTCGTCGAGGATCAACAGGTCCGGTCTTTCGAGCAGCAGGCGCGCCAGCAGGGCGCGTGTTTTCTGGCCCCCGCTGAGCACAGAAATCTGCAGCGCCCACTCTGCCCGTGTGAACCCGAGCCCGTAAAGCACCTGGCCGATCCGCACTTCGTAGTCGTACCCGCCGGCGTGCTCGAAGCGCTCCTGTGCGGCGCTGTACTCGGCCAACAGCCGTTCGTCGTGTTCCTGGGCCATCTGCTGTTCCAGCCTTTGCAGGAGCATTTCCTGCTCGCGCAGGCCAGCATAGACCGCCAGCATCTCGTCGTAGACGGTGTTGTGGCGGCCGGCAAAGGCGTCGACCGCCTCCTGGCGCAGGTAGCCGATGCGGGTGCCGCGCGCCGCAGCGATGCTGCCCGAGGTGGGCGGCAGCAGGCCAGCCAGCACCCGCAGCAGGGTGGTCTTCCCGATCCCGTTGGGGCCCACCAGCCCGATCTTGCCGTCGTTGGGGATCGACGCCGAGATCCCCAAAAAGAGGTCCAAGTCGCCGAACGCCACCCCCAGATTGGCCACTGTCAGCAGAGACATTCAGCGCCCTCCTTCGACTGAGCCGCAGCGAGCCCGTTCAGCACTTCGGTGGCCTGCCCAGGCAAAGAGCACGATGCCGAGCACGGCCCCCAGCAGCAGGGCCAACAATTTGAAGAGACGTTCTTCGATCGACAAGGTGAACACCCCCAGCAGCGCACAGAAGAGCCAGTAGCCCACCACCAACGCCCGTTCGTTGACCCCCATGTCCAACAGCCGAAAATGCAGATGGTCGCGTCCGCCCTGCCCTGGCGATATCCCCCGTCGCCAGCGGGTGACCATCAGCCACCCGACCTCGAGCGCCGGCAGGCCGACCACCATCATCACGGTCGCCAGCCTGGCCCCGCCGATGATCCCCAACGCAGCGATCACGTAGCCCAGCAGGTAGCTGCCGCTGCTTCCCATAAAGATCTGGCGCCCAAAGTTGAAGGGCAAAAAACCGAGCGCCACCCCCAGCAGTGCCACGGGCAGCAGGGCGACGCTCTGCTGCGGCGGCTCCGCTTTGAAGATCATATGCAGCGCCAGCACGGCGGCCAGGACTGCCGTCACCCCTGCCACCAGCCCGCTGGCCCCATCCAAAAAATTGATCGTATTCATCATTCCCATGAACCAGAAGGTGGTCAGCAAAAAAACCAGCCACCCCGGAAAGCCATCCGGCCCCCACAGCAGCCCTTCCCCGAAGGGATTGTTGACATGTTTGACAAAGATCAGCCCCCCACAGGCGATCAGCGCAGCCCCAAACTGAATCAGGTACTGGGGGCCAGATTTCAGGCCGATGCGGTCGTCCAGCAGCCCAAAGACCACGCAGTAGAGCGAGCCGACCAACAAGGCGGCCAGTCGGCGTTCCTCGTGGGGGTCGTTGCGGGCCGGGAACCAGGGGGCGGTGACCTCCCACGCCGGCAGCAGCAGCAACAGCAGCACCGTGACAAAAAAACCGCCGAAGAGAGCCAGCCCCCCCGTACGCGGGACGATCCCCTGGTGACGACGCCGTCCTCCAGGCACGTCGACCAGCCCCCAGCGCCGGCCCAGCCTGCCTGCCAGCGGGGTCAAGGCCAGGGTCAGCCCCGCAGCAAAGCACAAAACGACCCCCCACAGCATCGAAGTCAGCCACTTCTCCAAGCCCGCATCAGGGGCGCAGCACGTTCAACAGCCGGGGGAACGCCGTTGTCTCACGCACATGGTCCAGGCCGCAGATCCAGGCAACCGTCCGCTCCACCCCCAGGCCAAAGCCGCTGTGGACCACCGACCCGTACCGGCGCAGATCCACATACCAGCCATACGTTTCCAAAGGGAGCTGGTGGCGTTCGAGGGCGGCGACCAGCTGGCTGGCGTCGCTCATTCGCTCGCTGCCCCCCGTGATCTCTCCATAGCCTTCCGGGGCCAACAAATCGACGCTGCGGCAGACCTCAGGTCGGCCCGCCTCAGGCTCCATGTAGAACGCCTTGACCTGGGTCGGGTAATGGTGGACAAAGACCGGTTTGTCGAACTGAGCGGCCAGAAAGGTTTCGTGCGGGCTGCCAAAATCGTCGCCCCACCGAATCGGCGGCAGCAGGTCAGGATAGCCCGGCACCGTTTCATGCCGCTCCACGGCGGCGTTGATCATCGCCACGGCGTCGTCGTAGTGCAGGCGCGGAAAAGGGGGAGAGACCCGCTGCAGGGCAGTGGTGTCGCGCGCCAGCACCGCCAATTCGTGGGTGCACTCCTCCAGACAGCGCTGCACAAGGTAGCTGACAAACTGCTCCTCGATCTCCATCAGCCCATCGAGATCGCAAAAGGCGATCTCGGGTTCGACCATCCAGAACTCCTGCAGATGACGGCGTGTCTTGCTCTTTTCTGCCCGAAAGGTCGGTCCAAAAGAGTAGACCTTGCCAAACGCAAAGATGTTGGCTTCGTTGTAGAGCTGCCCGGTCTGGGCCAGGTAGGCTGGCTCGCCGTGATAGTCGACAGTGAACAGGGTGGTGCTCCCTTCGGCAGCCGCCGGCGTGAGGATCGGGGTGTCCACGTTGAGGAACCCCTGCGTGTCCAGCCAGTCGCGGATGGCCCGTACGACCCGGGCGCGCACCCGCAGCGCCGCCCACTGCCGGGACGAACGCAGCCAGAGATGGCGGTTCTGCATCAGAAACTCGACCCCATGCTCCTTGGGCTGGATCGGATAGGGGGCGGCCTCGTTCAGGAGGGTCAGGGCACGCACGTCGAGTTCGTAGCCGCCAGGAAGACCAGGGGCGCGGGGGTCTGCTTTGACCACCCCACGCACCAGCAGGCTGCTCTCCTGGGTGGCGGCTTTGGCCGCCTCAAACTCTGCTTCGGACACCTTCCCACGCAGGACAACTGCCTGGCAGAGGCCGCCGCCGTCGCGCACCTGCAAAAACACCAGCTTGCCTTTGCCAGTTTTGGCTTGGAGCCAGCCACGGAGCGTCACTTCCTGGTCGACGAAATCGACCAATGTCCGGATAGGCACAACCTGTTCGTCTTTTTGCATCGTGTCCCTCACTCGGTTTTGTCTGCGGATTCGTCTTCCCAACCGAGCCAGTTGTACTCTGGCTTGGCCAGCCCTCTGACCACCGGCAAGTTGTCCGTCCCCACCTGGTTGGCTGCAAAAAGGGTGGAGATGTCGATCTGAAAAGTTTCCAGCCGGTGCCCTGCTTTGGAGAAATGCTCCGGACGAAACTCGTAGCTGTCACGCATTTCAGGATGAACGCTGTGCGTATAGATGAAGACCGCCTGGGGGGGCACATAGGTGATTTCGGGCTCGGCGACAGCCTGGCCGCGCACGGTTTCTGTGGAACGCTGGCGAGACCGGCTCTTGCGACGGGTTTTGCGGGGGCGTGGCTGGGCCGGCGGGGCTGCGTGATTTTGGGCCGGGGCTGCGGACGGCTGTGCAGCGGCTTCCTCTTTGGCCGGCCGAAAAAACCGGCGGCGGCTTCGCCGGGATCCACGGTTGGATTTTTCGTTGCTCATCTGTGTCCTTTTTGTCCCTTTTTCCCCTGCGGTCAGGGCACCGCCGAGCGTGCAATTTCCTGGCCCTGCGGGTTGACCAGACGTGCGGCTGCGCCGGGCTGCCAAAGTGGGGCTGGCTGCCCCCAATAAAGCGCTACAGTGCTGTCCGTGCCCGTCCCCGTGTAAAGAAGCACCCCACTCCCTGGAAACAGGGTCAGGCTGCCGAACAGATAGCTTGGTCCCCCCTCCTTCTCCAGCCGCCACCCTTGCAAATCCACCACCCGGTCGCTGTCGTTGGCGATCTGGAGCGCCTCTCTCCCCGGCTGCCCGACCCCCTGAAAGCTGGCCACCCGCAGGCCACTCCCGCTGGCTGGCCCGCTGCTGGCCGGCGTGGCTTCGCCCGCCTGCCCTCCTTCGTCGAACGGAATGATCAGCCGCTGCCCGGAGAAGACAAAATCGGGGTTGGAGAGGCCGTTGGCGTCCAAAATCGCCTGCATGCTCACTCCATACCGTCCTGCAATCGCAGAGAGAATGTCTCCAGCCTGGACGATGTAGATCTCTTCCCCAGAAGCTGGGAGGGAGGACGGTGTTGCCTCTGCTTGAGCTGCAGCCTCGGGAGGCACCGCCGCTGCAGTGACCGCAGCTTCAGTCACCGCAGCCGCGGTGGCTTCCGCCCCCTCCTCGGCAGGAGAGGAGAAGGCGGGCAACGCTGGGGTCGCCAATGCGACGAGCCGTTCGGGATCCGGGCGCTGTTGTTCGACGACCCAGACTACACCAACGGCGATCGTCAGGCTGATCAGCGCGTTGAGCAGGATCACAAAGGTAAGCTGACGACGGTTCATAGTGTATAATTGTAGCACAGACCGCTCCAAACACGGCTGTTGTCAATTTTGTGACTGGAATTTTTATGTATGACTTGACTCCTCCCGCCCGTCGTCGCAAAAGCCCGCTCGCCTTCCTGGCGGTCGTGGCGTTGTTTTCGCTGGTTGCCCTCTGTGCGGTCACAACCCTGGGGCTTGCCAGCTGGCTGCAGACTACCAGCGCCCGTTCCCCGGCGCCCAGGGTGGCGGTTCCTCTGGCGACCCCGCGCCCCCAGGTCGTCGTCCAGCCTCCCCCAGAAGGGATCGACTACGAAAGTGCGGTGCTGCGCAATATCTACGAACAATACAACCGTTCTGTCGTCAATATCACGGTCTGGATGGATCACCCGCCGATCGAGGGTACGTCGCTGCTGCCGGATCTCCAAGACGACGACGGCCGTCTGATGCCGCTGGTCAACGGTTCAGGGTTTGTCTGGGATCCGCTCGGGCATATCGTCACCAACCACCATGTGGTCGAACAAGGGCAGCGCTTTCAGATCACCTTCTACGACGGGGCTGCCGCCATTGGGGAAGTCATCGGCAGAGACCCGGACAGCGATCTGGCGGTGCTCAAGATCGACCCGGAAGGCTACGACCTGGGGCCTGTCCAGCTTGGCAGCATGGATGATGTCTATGTCGGCATGCGTGTCGCTGCGATCGGCAACCCTTTTGGGCTGCAAGGCACCCTGACCAGCGGCATTGTCAGCGCGATCGGGCGCACCATTCCTTCCAACAGCAACTTCAGTATCCCAGACTCGATCCAGACCGATGCCGCCATCAACCCGGGCAACTCTGGGGGGCCGCTCTTCAACGAGCAAGGCCAGGTGATCGGCGTCAACGCCCAGATCCGTTCGGAGGTGCGGGCCAACAGCGGCGTCGGCTTCGCCATCCCGGTCGCGATCGTCGAGCGGGTGGTGGCCGGTCTGATCGCCGACGGCCGCTACCAGCACAGCTATATGGGGATCAGCGGGGTCTCGTTCAGCCCGATCTGCGGCGCAGAACAGGGGATCGACCGTGCGAAACGGGGTGTGATCGTGGATCGGGTGCTCAACAATACCCCGGCTGCCCGGGCAGGGTTGCGCGGCAATGCCCGCCCGATCCAGAGCGCCTATGCCGAGCTCTGCCCAGACGGCGTCGGCGGAGACTTTGTCGTGGCGGTCGATCAGCGGCCGATCCAGACGTTCGACGACCTGTTGATCTACCTGGCCCGCTACACCAGCCCTGGCGACACCATCACCCTGACGGTCGAGCGGGACGGCAAACCGTTCGACGTTGCGCTGACGCTGGCACCGCGCCCCCAACGCAACTGAGAGTTCGTTTGAAGTAGGTGTTCGTCGTTCAGGGCCGAATGCGTCTTTTGAGATCCAAAAATAAGCGAAACGACTGCGACAACGCTCGAAAGACCTCGAAAGACCTCGAAAGACTCAGTGTCTTGCTGGCCGTGTTCTAGCAGGCTGGCGGGGCTTTGCCTGCCTGCTCCCGTGCGATCAGCTGTCGCTGGTTTTTGACACCTAATTTTGCATAAAGGTTGGTCATGTGCCAGCGCACAGTGCCCTCGGTGATCACCAGTTCGGCTGCGATCTCGGCGGGTTTGTGGCCCTGTACCAGCAGCTGATGAATGGCAGTTTCCTGCACGGTGAGCTTTTCTGCAACTGCCAACGCCGGACGGGGCGTCCTCTGCGCTGCCAGCTTGTCGCCAAACGCGCTCCCGATCTGCTTCAGCTTGGGTGCCAGCGCCGGCTGGTCGAAGAGAAGGCGCACATAGCCGGTGCGCTCGACATCTTCCACCACTTGACGAAGCGTAGATCGGGCAGCGTGATGGCGCCCGACCGCCTGCTGCTGCAAAACCAACAATGTCTGTGCCTCGATGGCGTAGGCAAGTTGGCCAGCCTGGCGGCTGCTCTGCACAATACGGTTGAGATGCGTCCCCACTGCCGCCAGTTCACGTCCCGTGGCAAGATAGACAGTCAACAGCGTCAGCCACATGAATTGGGTGGCGTCAGATGCAAGGGTTTCCAGCGTGACGCCCATACGCTCAAACGCAACCCATGCCGACTCCGGGTCGCCCAGCGCCAACCAGCGCTTCACCTGCCAGTAGATCAGGTTGTAGCGGCTGATGAGGTTGGATTCAGGCACGTATCGCTGCCACAAGGCAAGCTCCTCGGCGTGTTGCTGCGCCGTCACCGTCACAGGCTCCCCCTGGGCAATGGCACACAGCTGCAAGCAGAGTGGCGCCCACAACATCAAATAGTGATCATTTTGCACATACGGCGCATTCTCCAAGACACGCTGAAAATGCAGCGCGGCACGCTGTGGCTGGTCAAGAAGATACAGGGTATGGCCAGCAATCCCGTGAAAAAAACAGATATGATCGAGCAGACGGTTGGCCTGCAGACCAATCAACGCCAGCGCCGTCTGGCATGTCGCCAGGCTGGCCTGTGCCTCACCGGCCAGCTTCTGTTGGGTGGCTTGAACAGCCAGCACGGTGAAGACGCCATCGTTGAAATTTGCGGCACGAAATTCGGCCGCCGCCGCCTCAAACTGCGCCTGTGTGACTGCCGTGACCGCATGGTTGCTTGCAACGATTGTCAACAGCAGCTGGCACCAGCCATATGCCAGATGGCTGGATGGCGCCAGCCGGGCCAGGGTGGCCTCAGCATCGGCGTAGAGGTTTTGGTACTCGTTGCCGTAGAGGCGCGCCAGAAGACGCAGCACCGCCAGCTCATCCTGCCATTCGACGGTGAGCTGGCGAGCAGCGCCAAGATGCATCTGCGCGCGCGCAATGCTGGCCACTGCTTCTAATGGATTGGTCGAGATGCCCAGCCAGGCCCAATCCAGCAACAGTTGCGGGCGACTGTCGATTTGCGCGGCAGGCAACAGGCTGTACCAGTGGCGCAGTTCAACCAGCTGGTTCTGCAGCAGGGCAGCCCTGGACCGTGTTTCAAGCAAGGCACCTGCCAGCGATGCAGCCTGGCCATCGACCAGATAGGTCAGCGCATTGGCGAGGTTGCCCTGCGCCAGGTGCCAGTCGGCTGCAGCACGGTGCAGCGCCTGGACGTCCTCCGGCGACTGCTCTCGATGCAATATATCCACCAGCAGTGTGCGCAAGAGATGGTGCATCTCATACCATTCGCCGTGTGCGTCCAGCGGACGGACAAACAGTTGTTCCGCCACCGCGCGTTCGAGCAAGTGGCGGCTGTTGTGGATGCCCGCAACGGCGTTGCACAGCGCAGGACACAGGCGTTCCAGAATTGCGGTCTTGAGCAGGAACATGCGAAGCGGGGCGTCGAGCTGCGCCAGGACTTCGGCCGTCACGTACTCGACAAGCAGACGGTTGTTGCCATGCAAACAGCCGTAAAGCTCCCGCACACCGTGGTGGTGCGACGCGGCAGCGGTAAAACGACGCAAAGAAAGCAGTGCCAATTGCACCCCCGCCACCCAGCCCTGGGTCTGTTCGCTCAACGCAGCCAGGGTCGCTGTATCCACCTCTGCAGCGGTGACGCTCGTCACCAATGTCTGGATTTCTTCAGGTGACAGGCGCAGCTCTTCCATCTCTACTTCCAGCAGTTGACCTTGCAAACGCAGTTTGCTGTCCAATGCAGCGGTGGTGTGGCGCGTCAACACCAGCCAGTGCAGATGCGCCGGGCTACGTTCGACAGCATAAGCCAGAAGGTGGTGAACTTCCGGCTCGCGCACGCGGTGCAGGTCATCCAACACAAAAAGCACCGGCTGTGGGATAACGTCGAGCGCGGAGAGCAACTGCTGCAGGGCCTGGCGCAGCAGACGGCGGTTGATCAACGACGTCACCTGGTCGGCCGCTGTCGGAATGAGGGGCGCCAGAGCTGCGGCGATGCAGGCCAGAAATTGTGAGGGATCGTCGTCGTTGGTGTCGAGCGCCAGCCAGAGAGCACGATACTCGCCGGTTGCCATCTGTTGAAGCAGCTGGGCTGCCAGCGTAGTTTTGCCGTAGCCGGCAGGAGCGGTGATCACGGTCAACCGATGGCTGCGCCACGCGGCAAGGCGCGCCAACAAAAGCGTGCGCGTCAACAGGCGGTCGGGCAACACAGGCGGCGCCAGCTTGGCAGAAAGCACCGGCAACCCAAACGCAGGTTCGCCCCCCGTTGATGGATGCGTTGAAGACAGCAGTGTACGTGGCGCGTGGTTCGACAAAAAACCTCACCTCCAGCCTGAAAGCCTGAATCTTTTGCGCAAAAACCCTGAATTTTTGACTTGGCAGATCTTCATCAGCTCAAAAGATTGTCTCTGCACACAGAATTGCTTCCGCTGCCAGGCAGAAATCATGGTATTGCTCTCTTCTAAAAGATCGCTGGGCACCCTGCGGAATGTAGACCACACAAAATCCCGGAGATAGACCCTGAACTTTTTATACAAATCCCTGAATTTTACCCTGAATTTTTTGCAACTGCTTCCTAGATTTTTCACCTACAATTTTTGTAATCATAACACATCTTGCTTCGTGCACATTGCAGCAAGGATGAGCGCCTGGCGTTTGTATGGAAAAACCTATTGATTCGGATCGACTCATACCCGGTGCATCTCTGCCGTACGTCAATCTGGCCGGGAGGAATCTGGCTGGGATGAATCTACGCAATGTTGACCTGCACAAGGCGGATCTCCACAACGCAATCCTGGTCGACGCCGACCTGCAAGGTGCCAACCTCACCGATGCATATCTGGCTGGCGCCAATTTGCAACGGGCCAATCTGCGAGACGCCACGCTGGTGGGCGCCTACCTCGGCGAGGCCGACCTGGAGTGGGCCAACCTGCGCTTTGCCAATCTGCGCGGTGCCGACCTGACGGGCGCCCGGCTCTACGAAGCCAATTTGGTGGGCGCCATCGCCGACAACCTGCCTGAACTGCTGTGGAGATCGCAGCTGCAGACAGACATACAACCGAATCCACACACATCATCCACTGATTTGAGTCCTATCGATCCGATCTGAGTTCAAACGGAGAAAACACCGATGCCACCACAATTCGCACAACACCTGTTCGCAAAACACCAGACAACACGCCGCTGGCGCATCGCCGGTGCAGTATCGCTGGCACTCTTGCTGTGGGTACTCCTGCTGGTGGGCGTCCCCAGCCGTGCCCAGGCAAATCGGCCATACGTATTTGCAGCGGCCGAAACCACATCGTTGACAACACGTTTGAGGACCTCACTACAAGCGGAGCCATTGCCGGTCAATCCAAGTGACCTTTTATTCAGCGCCTCCAGTGGAGGGGAATGGGATGCTCGATTTGGTCCACCACCTGCTGGACTCGGCGCGAACGGTAATGTGAGTGTTTTGCTCACGCATCCTGACGGCTCGATCTATGCAACGGGTGAATTTACGCAGGTAGGTTCAGTTGCAGCAAATGGGATCGCCATGTGGAATCCGACGACGGAGACGTGGTCGGCGCTGGGCAGCGGGCTGACTATACCAAGTGGCTCGGGCACTCCTTCCGGCGTGGCCATGGATGTTGATGCGAATGGCAATGTCTACGTAGCCGGCAGATTTGATGAAGCCGGCGGTATACTCGTCAACAATGTAGCGATGTGGAATCCAACCACACAACAGTGGTCCTCTCTGGGGACAGGAGTGAACGTTAACGTTCAAGCCTTGTCAGTGGGCGGTAATGGTCTTGTCTATATCGGTGGAGCTACAACGCTTGTGACTGCAGGGGGTGTGACTGTCCGCCAAACGGCGCAATGGAACCCCGTCAACCAGGTATGGTCACCTGTCGGGACTGTCGGGACTGGCGGGTCGGGGATTGTTCGCAACATATTTGCCGACAAGAACAGCAGCCGCGTCTACTACGTCGGCTCCTTTACGAATTTTCCTGGATCGAGTCAATCTGTCAGCGTTGGCGTCGCGGTCTGGGACGCCAATACCTCTACTTGGTCTGCTCTTGGCCAAGGTGTCGTGCGCGAAGGGGAAAGCAGCACTAATGTCAGCAACATATACGCTGGTGCAGTGGATGCCGATGGGAATTTCTACCTTGGAGGTCAATTTACACATGCGATCCAACCCAACGGAAACAAGATCGCGGCCAACCGGATCGTTAAGTGGAACCCCACTGCCCAGGAATGGTCCGCAGTTGGGGGAGGCATTGCACCTAATGGTACAACCTTCACACTCCCCAGATCTATTTTGATTGATGGCAATTCTATAATCGTCGCCGGTAATTTCTCCGGTGCCACCGCTGGTACAGAGACGGTCAACCACATCGCCAAGTGGGATGGGCAGGTCTGGACAAATTTTGACGGGGGAGTCGGGGGGGCCTCCTCCTTCATCTCTAGCCTGGCGGTGGATGCGGACGGGAACCTCTACGCAGGCGGTACTTTCACGACTACCGGTACGACTGCCGGCAGTAATTTCGCCGTCTGGACAAGTGCGCCGCCACTTGCCTGTACGAACCCACCGGTGGTCAGCAGCGCTGATGATACCCAGGGCGCATCACTACGCTGGGCTGTGAACTGCGCCAACGACGGCGAGGTGATCGCCTTCGACCCGGCGGTCTTCAGCGCGCCCACCACCATCACCCTGGCGAGCCAGATCGAGATCACGCGCAGCCTGACCCTCTCCGGCACGGGCGCGGCGAATGTGATCCTCAGCGGCAACAGTATCACCCGTGTCTTCGAAATCGGCGGCAATCTCGACGTGACACTGCGCGGCCTGACGGTGCGCGATGGTTTTTCCAACGGAGACTACGGGGGGGGTATCAAAAACGGCGTCAGCCGACTGACGCTGGACGGCGTGCACATTGTCAACAACCGTGCAGAGGCAGCGACCACCACGGCCGGCTTTGGCGGCGGTGTGTATTCCACCGGGCCGGTCACACTCTCCCACAGCCTGGTCTACAGCAACTACGCACATTACAGAGGAGGAGGCATCTACGTAGCTGTCGGTCCGCTCGCAGTCAGTGCCGGCAGCGTCTACAGCAACACCACCCTCGGCCACAGCTCCAGCGAGGGCGGCGCCATCTATGCCCTGAACGCGCACGTGACGATCACGGGCACGACGTTCGCCGGCAACCGCGCCAACAGTGTTGGCGGCGCCATTGCGAGCAATCGCGGCACCGCAAACCAGGGCTCGCTCACCGTCAGCGCCGCAAACTTCTACAGCAACACGGCCAGCTCCAGAGGCGCCGCCATCTATGCCTGGACCACCCCCGT
>JAPLGY010000650.1 GCA_026389955.1 Caldilinea sp.
CGTATGGAGGGCTTTGTCGCCGACGCTGTCGCCCAAGGAGCTCGGGTCATCGCCGGAGGCCGACGACCTGCCCGGCTGGAACAAGGCTTTTTCTACGAACCGACCCTGCTGGCCCACCTCACGCCGCAGATGCGCGCCCTCCACGAGGAGGTTTTTGGGCCAATCATGCTGCTTTCCGAGTTTGACACCCTCGACCATGCCCTGGCCCTGGCCAACGCCACCCCCTATGGGCTGGCCGGCTACCTGCTGACCCGCGACCTGGGCAACGCCATCCGCGGCTACGAAGGGCTGCGCTTTGGCATCGTCGGAGTCAACGACCTGACCCCAGCCACCGCCGAAGGCCCCTTCGGCGGCGTCAAACAAAGCGGCTTCGGCCGCGAAGGGGCCCAGGAAGGCCTGCACGAATTCCTCGAAACGAAATTTGTCTCAATGACGCTCTAACCCAAGGAACCCATGGCTGCTCACGGTCTTGCCAACAATCTCACCGAATACGGCGATCAAGAATTCGCACTCTACCTGCGCAAATCCTTTGCAAAAGCAATGGGGTTCAGCAACGCAGCACTGAATAAACCGATCGTCGGCATCCTCAATACCTACAGCGAGTTCAACAACTGCCACCGCCATTTCCCACAGCTGGTCGACGCCATCAAACGCGGAGTCTGGCAGGCGGGCGGACTGCCGCTGGAATTCCCAACGATTTCGCTGGGAGAGGTCTTTCTCTCGCCAACCAGCATGTTCTACCGCAATTTGATGGCCCTGGACGCAGAGGCGATGATTCGCGCCCAGCCGCTGGACGCAGTCGTGCTCACCGGCGGCTGCGACAAAACTCTGCCCGCTTTGCTCATGGGCGCAGCCAGCGCCGGCGTGCCCACCCTCGCAGTCGCCGCAGGACCGATGCTGACCAGCCAGTTCGAAGGCGAACGGCTCGGCGCCTGCACCGACTGTCGTCGCTTCTGGGCCCGCTTCCGACGCAACGAGATCGACCAGGAAACAATCCGGGTCGTCGAAGGCCAGCTGGCCCCCACCCCAGGCACCTGCAGCGTGATGGGCACCGCCAGTACCATGGCCTGCCTCGTCGAAACACTTGGCATGATGCTCCCAGGAGGCGCCTCCATCCCCGCTGTCTACGCAGACCGCATGCGCTGCGCCGAGGAGTCGGGCAAACTGGCCGTGCAGCTGATCCAAAGCCGGCTCACCCCAGCCCAGATTATGACGCGCCCCGCATTCGAAAACGCACTGCGCGTCCTGCAGGCCATCGGCGGCTCCACCAATGCCGTCATCCACCTGACCGCCCTCGCCGGCCGCCTCGGCATTCGGATCGAACTCGACCAGCTCGACCAGCTGGCCGCCTCCACACCGGTGCTGGTCGACCTCAAACCGACCGGAGTCGGATACATGGAAGACTTTCACCGCAGCGGCGGGCTGCACGTCGTGCTGCAAGAGCTCAAACCCCTGCTCCACCTGAATGCACGCACCGTGACCGGACAGACGCTGGGCGAACTGCTCGACACCCCCTACACCTTTCCAAGCTGGCAAAATGTGATCCGCCCCGCCACAGACCCGCTGCAGAAAGAAGGCGCACTGATCGTGCTCCGGGGCAATCTGGCCCCAGACGGCGCACTCCTCAAACGGTCGGCAGCCACACCAGCCCTGCTGCACAAAAGCGGGCGGGCTGTCGTCTTCAGCTCGCTCGCCGACCTCGCCGCCCGCATCGACCACCCCGCCCTCGACGTGACCCCCGACGATTTTCTGGTCCTGCAAAATGCAGGCCCGCTCGGCGGGCCTGGCATGCCCGAAGCCGGCTATCTACCTATTCCCAAAAAATTGGCGGCCGCCGGAGTGACCGACATGGTGCGCATTTCCGATGCACGGATGAGCGGCACCGCCTTTGGCACCGTGGTGCTGCATGTGGCACCAGAGGCGGCAGCCGGCGGCCCGTTGGGGCTGGTGCAAACCGGCGACCGGATCGAACTCGACGCCAGCGCACGCCGCCTGACCCTGCACGTGCCAGAAGAAGAGCTGGCTGCACGGCGCGCCGCACAGCCACCCGCCCCCCCCTTGGCCACACACGGCTATGCAGCGCTCTACCAACGCCACTGCGAACAAGCCAATCTGGGCGCAGATTTCGATTTTCTGCACCCGCCAGAGATCCGGTAACACAGAGATCCGGTAACACAGAGACAGACAGAGACAG
>JAPLGY010000290.1 GCA_026389955.1 Caldilinea sp.
GTCCGCTTTGCCGACGGCCTCGTCGCCCTCCACGAACAAGGAGAACACCTCTGGCTGGAAATTGGACCCAGGCCGGTGTTGCTGGGGATGGTGGCAGCTGTCGCCACCGGTCATTTGCCAGCCAGCGGCGAGCAGGCAATCGAGGACAAAGGAGCAAGGAAAAAAGACCCTCCTCTCCTTTTTCTGCCGAGCCTGCGCCAAGAATCGTCTGACTGGCAGCAGATGCTCACGAGCCTCGGCGCTCTGTATGTGCAGGGGGCCCCCATTGACTGGCCCAGCTTTGACCACGATTACCAGCGCCGCAAGGTGACGCTGCCCACCTACCCCTTCCAACGCCAAAGATACTGGGTGGAGCCAACAGCGATCGAGGAGGAGGATACCCCACAAACCGGCTTTGCCCATTGGCTGACAACCCACAGCATTGAGCAGTTGACCGATTTCGTGACACGACAGCACACCTTCGAGGAGAGAGAGCGGATCACCATCACCAAGGTTTTGAGCGCCCTGACCACCGAAAATCGTGCCCAACAGATGGCCGCGCAAGTGACGTCGATGCTCTACGAGGTGGTTTGGGAACCGCAGCCTACGGTGCAGTCCCCCCACGCGCCAGCAACGCCAGGACGTTGGCTTCTCTTGACCGATGAGGACGGGGTTGGTGCAGCCTTGGCAGCCCGCTTGACAGCGCTTGGCGAGCAGGTCAAAAGCCTGCCCATGACCCCAGTGGACAACGAATGGGCGGCTCAGATCCAGCAGACCCTGACCGAAGAAGCAGCCCTCCCCCTGCGTGGCATCCTCCACTTCTGGGCACTTGACGCCGATCTGACCGATGACAGCCGCAGCTTGCTGCCAACCCAGCAGCACACTCTGGCCACAGTGTTGTCGATCGTCCAAGGCACGGCACTCCTCTCCACCACCGCACATGCATTGCCGCGCCTCTGGCTTGTCACACGTGGGGCACAACAACTGACCCCCACAGAACCAGTGGCTTTAGCCCAAACACCACTTTGGGGGCTGGGACGAGTCGTTGCCTTGGAACATGGCGAGATGTGGGGAGGCCTGATCGACCTGGATGAACGCGCTCATCCACAACAATGTGCCGAAGCGCTGCTCGCCGAAATTTTACAAACTACGCCAGATGGCGAAACCGAAGTGGCCTATCGCCACCAAATTCGCCACGTGGCGCGTCTGGTGCGCGCCACTGTCCCCCAAGAGCCATCAGCGCCCCCGGCCATTCAGCCGGATGCTCTCTATCTGATCACCGGTGGGCTTGGCGCGTTGGGCCTGCTGGTTGCGGAATGGCTGGCCGACCAGGGCGCAACCCGGTTGCTGCTCCTCGGGCGCCGCAGCGTGACCGATCGTGCGCAGCAGGCGGTGATTGACCGCCTGACAGCGCACGGGGTGATCGTTGAACTCGCCTCGGTGGATGTCGCAGATGAAACCGCCATGCATGCGCTCTTGACCCGGATCATCGCTGGCCCTACGCCGTTAAAAGGGGTCGTACACACCGCCGGTGTGCTGGATGACGCAATTCTGCTCAATCAACAGTGGGAACGTTTTGTCCCTGTGTTGGCCGGCAAGATGACTGGTGCCTGGCTGCTGCATCAGTTGACACAAGATGTTCCCCTGGATTTTATGCTCTTCTTCTCCTCCCTGACGGCGCTGTTGGGGAATCCAGGACAGGGCAACTATGCTGCGGCCAATGCCTTCTTGGACGGATTGGCGCGCTATCGACGGCAACAGGGGTTACCTGCCTTGAGCATCAACTGGGGCGCCTGGGCCGAGACAGGGATGGCAGCACGCACAAACCAACATCTATCCGAACCAGCAGAATCAATTCCGCCAGCCATTGGTGTGGCAGTGCTGTCACACTTGTTCCGTGAACATAGAACTGGTCAAATCGCCGTGGCCCCCATGAACTGGACGCGCATGGCCCAAGCCGCTCATCCCCCGCAACGGATCTATGCCCATTTTGTCACGCCGGTTGCGCCAGCCAAAGCCAGCCTTGTCCAAACACTGAAAAACTTACCGCCAGAGCAGCGGTCAGCCCAGCTGCGCCAGACGCTGCAAGAAACCATCAGGCAGGTATTGGGCCTGCACGAAGATCTGCCCCCTACTATCGGTTTTGCCACACTGGGCATGGATTCACTCATGGCCCTGGAAGTGCGGCGTCATTTGGAGCGGGAACTCAACCACGCCTTGCCGACAACCATTGCCTTTGAATATCCCACAGTTGAAAAACTGGCGGACCATCTGCTGGAGGAGGTGCTCGTCTTGACACCCTCCCCCCGTCCAGACAAGGAAGACGACGACAGAGAAAGCGCAGAAATCACTGCACCTGTTGCCGTGATCAGCATGGCCTGCCGCTTTCCTGGCGCCGAGAGCCCGGAAGCTTTTTGGCAACTGCTCTGCCGTGGGCAGGACATGGTACAAGTTGTGCCCCCCACCCGCTGGCCGGTGGATACTTACTACGACCCACAGCGGCCCCGCCCCGGCAAAATGTATACTCGATCCGCAGCCCTTATCGAGGTGGTCGATCAATTTGACCCGTTTTTCTTTGGCATCTCCCCGCGCGAAGCCAGCGGAATGGACCCCCAGCATCGCCTGCTTTTGGAGATGAGTTGGGAAGCGTTGGAATATGCAGGCTTCGTTCCTGGCACGTTGATCGAGAGCAAAACCGGCGTCTTCATCGGCATCGGCGAAGGCGACTATGGAGCGCTGAGCGGCAGCACCGCAGCACAGTTGGACACCTACGCAGCAACCAAC
>JAPLGY010000748.1 GCA_026389955.1 Caldilinea sp.
TGCGGTATCAGAGCGTGCGGTATCAGAGCGTGCGGTATCAGAGCGTGTGCAGTTCGCCGGTGCAGCCCCAAAACGACTGAAACCAGTCCGGATTCATTGAAACCAAGGTGATGGTGAAAACCCCTTCTTTTCCGACTCTTGTGCGTCCACAGCAGGCTTCTGCGGTGCGTTGGTTGGTGCGGGTGTTGGGTGTTGTGGTGCTGCTGCTGCTGGCTTGGCGGGTGGCTGTGGTTGGGCTGGCCGAAGGGTACCCAGCCAGTTTTTGGATCTCGCAGACGCTCAACGGTCTGGTGCTTGGCGGTGTCTATGCCTTGATTGCGTTGGGCTATACGTTGGTCTACGGAATTTTGCTGATGATCAACTTCGCACACGGCGATGTGATGATGATCGGGGGGTTTACCGGGTTTTTTGCCTTGCAGCTCTGGATCGGGATGGGGTGGCTGGAGGGATCGGCCCTGTGGGTGGTGCTGGCGTTGGGGTTGACGGTTGTGGCTGGCATGGTAGGGGCGGTATTGGCGGGGATCACGCTGGAGCGGGTGGCCTACCGGCCGCTGCGGGGTGCGCCCCGTCTGGTGCCGCTGATCAGCGCGATCGGTGCCTCTCTGTTTTTGCAATACTCGGTGCTGCTGATTTTTGGGGTGACCCCGCGGGCCTACACCAGACCGGGTCTGATCGAGGGAGGCTTTCGAGCGGGCGATGTCTTTGTGCCGTACACGGGCATTATCATTTTCACCGTGTCCGTTGTGCTGATGCTGGCCCTCTATCTGATCGTGCAGAGGAGCAAGCTGGGCCGGGCGATGCGGGCGGTGGCCGAGGACAAAAGCACTGCGGCGCTGATGGGGATCAATGTCGACCAGGTGATTGTGTTTACATTTATTTTGGGGTCGGCCCTGGCCGGCGCGGGGGGGGTGTTGCTCGGCTTTCACAACACGGTGGTCAAATTCAACAGTGGGTTCATTCCGGGCCTCAAAGCGTTCACTGCGGCGGTGTTGGGCGGGATCGGCAACATTCCGGGCGCAATGGTGGGGGCTTTGCTGTTGGGGTTGATCGAAGCGTTGGGGCCGAGCGCGTTGGGCATTCCGACCGAATACAAAGATATCATTGCCTTTTCGGTGCTGGTGTTGATTTTGATCTTCCGTCCCTCTGGCCTGCTGGGTGAAGTGCTGAGCGAGAAAAAGGCATGAACAGGATGGGGATAGTTGCTGCACGGCACGGGCTGCAGATTGGCGCGGTCGCCTTCGTCCTCCTGACTTATCTGACCTTGATCGGCCTGCCTGGTCGTCTGGCTGACTTGGCCATGCCGGTGTTGGCAGGGGTCACCGCAATTTTTTTCTGGCTGGTGTTGCGCAGAAGCCCGCAAAGGGATGGAATCTACGGGGCTTTGGGGATGACGGGCCTCTGGGCCGGTCTGTCGGCAGGGGGGTTTTACGCTCTGTTGACGACATTTTTTGCGGGCCTGCTGGCGAACGGAGTCCGAGTCCAGCTGGTTTTTGACAAGATTGTGCCGCAGAACATGGCTGCCCTCTATGCTGTGATGCCGGGGGCGCTGGTCTCTGGTGAGCTTTCTCCTGTGGGCTGGCTGCGTCAAGTGGGGCTGTTGGGGCTGTCTGGGCTGGCTGCGGTGCTGCTGGTCGCTGGAGAGCGCTGGCTGCGTCGGCAGCAGTTCCCCTCTCTGGCAGCAGCGCTGCGTTGGCTTCCGCTGCTCTTGCCTTTTGTGCTGCTGGCAGCAGTGATCGGGCTGGGCAGCCCCGCTGTGACCTTTGGCGGGAACAACCAGGGAACGATCCGTCTGTTGCTGGCAATGTTGGCGGTGGGGAGCGGAATTTTTGCAGCACGGGTGGCACGGCCGGGGAGCGAGCGGAGGGTGCTTTGGGCGCTGCTGGGGGCAGGGCTTGTGGGGCTGCCATTCCTGTTGGATCAATTCCAAAATTCTGTGATGGGGATTGTGTTCATCTTTGTCATGATGGGATTGGGGCTCAACATTGTGGTGGGGTTTGCAGGTCTTCTCGATCTGGGGTATGTCGCCTTTTTTGCGATCGGCGCGTATGTCTATGCGTTTCTGGCCGCTCCCTTCTCCTCTCCCTGGTTGTTCGCGCTGCTGCAGGGCTGGGGGCTGCCGGTCAACGGCCCGTTGGCCAGTTTTTGGCTGGCCCTTCCGCTGACGATGGTGGCGGCTGGGCTGGGGGGGGTGCTGCTGGGCATCCCGGTGTTGCGATTGCGGGGCGACTACTTGGCGATTGTGACGCTGGGTTTCGGCGAGATCATTCGTCTGTTTATGCTCAATCTGTCTGAACTGACCAATGGGCCGCGCGGTCTGCTCAACATTGCACCGCCGATGGTAGGGGGGTACAGCCTGGGCAACCCGCGCGATATTTTTTTGTTGGCGCTGGCTGGTGCGGCGTTGATTGCGCTGGTGGCCAATCGTCTGGACGGCTCTCGGCTGGGGCGTGCCTGGGTGGCGATGCGGGAGGATGAGGATGTGGCACAGGCGACCGGGATCCATCTGGTCTACACCAAGCTGATGGCCTTTGCGATCGGTGCTTTGTTTGCTGGGTTGGCGGGGCAGCTCTATGCTGCACGGCAGACGAACATTTTTCCAGAAAATTTTTCGTTGTTTGTGTCGATCGACGCGCTCTCGTTGGTGATCGTCGGTGGAATGGGCAGCATTCCGGGGGTCGTTTTGGGGGCTCTGGCCCTGAAGGGGTTGCCCGAGGTGCTGCGTGGCGTGGACGAATACCGGATCATCACCTTTGCTGCCTTGTTGGTCATCATGATGATCGTCCGTCCTCAAGGGATACTTCCGTCGCTGCGTCGAGGGCGTGAACTGCAGGAGCGGAGTGCCAGCCAGGCTGACCTGCCTTCCGTGCTGGAAACTTCACCGGGGGGGGGCAGCACCGGTGAGCGCCCTCTGGCGCAGAAAGAGAGATGAGTGGATGGCTTTGTTGGAGGCACGCCGGGTCACAAAAGCATTTGGTGGGCTGGTTGCGGTCAGCGCAGTCGATCTGTCGGTGCAGGAGCGGACGGTGGCCAGCCTGATTGGGCCGAACGGCGCTGGCAAGACCACGTTTTTCAACTGTCTGACCGGGTTGTACCGCCCTGAGGAAGGGGAGATTTTTTTCAACGGACAGCCCCTAATCGGTCTGCGTCCGGATCAAATTGTGGCTGCCGGGATGGCACGCACCTATCAGAACATCCGCCTCTTTGGGAGCATGACGGTTCTTGAGAACATCTTGGTGGGCCAGCATGTACGGCTGCGTTCAACCCCTTGGGGGGCCATTTTTCAAACGCCCTTCACTCGTCGCGAGGAGCAGCAGGCCGAGCGACGAGCGCGGGAGTTGTTGGCCTTTGTCGGGTTGTCGGGCAAGGGAGATCTGACAGCCGGGAACCTGCCCTACGGCGACCAGCGTTTGTTGGAAGTCGCTCGTGCTTTGGGGAGCAGCCCGCGTTTGCTCTTGCTCGACGAGCCAGCGGCCGGCATGAACCCGCGCGAGACCGACGGCATGCTGCGCTTGATCCGTCGGCTGCGCGATGAACTGGAGATGACAATTTTGTTGATCGAACATGACATGAAGGTGGTCATGTCGATTTCTGACCAGGTGACTGTGTTGGATTACGGCAAAAAGATCGCCGAGGGCCAGCCGGCTGCGGTGCGCAGCGACCCGCTTGTGATCGAAGCCTATCTGGGATCTGGCACGCTGGAAGGGCATCCGAAATTGGCTTGAACAGCCTGTTGGCCTGGCTGGGAGAGAGGGAGTGCAGGAGAAGAGATTGCATGCTGGTGCTTGACCAGATTCACACCTACTACGACCGGATCCATGCGCTCAAAGGGGTTTCTCTGACAGTGCGTCAGGGGGAGATCGTCACCTTGATCGGCTCCAATGGAGCTGGCAAGAGCACCACGCTGCGCGCCATCAGCGGCCTGATCAAGCCGCGTCTGGGGAGCATACTGTTGGATGGCCAACCGATTGACCCGCTGCCGGCCCATGCGGTGATGCGGCTGGGGATCTCGCAGTCGCCGGAGGGACGCCGGATTTTTGCCCGGCTGACCGTGGAAGAAAATTTGGAGTTGGGGGCCTTTACCCGCAACGACAAGACGGCGATCCGTGCCGACCTGGAGCGGGTGCTGGCGCTGTTTCCGCGGCTGCGCGAGCGGCTGCGCCAACGGGGGGGCACGCTCTCCGGCGGCGAGCAGCAGATGTTGGCGATCGGACGGGCGTTGATGAGCCGTCCGCGGCTGTTGTTGCTCGACGAGCCGTCGATGGGGTTGGCACCTCTGTTGGTCGAGCAGATTTTTCGAATCGTTCGGAGTATTAACGAGCAAGGAACCACGATCCTGTTGGTCGAACAGAATGCGCATGCTGCGCTTTCGATCGCGCACCGTGCCTATGTGTTGGAGACCGGTACGGTGGTGTTGGAGGGGCCGGCCACGGAAGTGCTGGCGAGTTCACAGGTGCGCGAGGCCTACCTAGGCGGTTAAAACAACGGAGTACAAATACGATGCCAAGAGCTATGCTAGATTCTCCCTATCTTTTTGGTTTGCACGACCCGGGTGGCGAATGGCTCATGGCGCAATCTGGGCGCCGGGGCTGGGTGCTGTTTACGGAGGCAGTTGGCAGCGACCCCAACGACCGCATCGGCGTCGATTACCGGCCGTACAGCGACCAGGACTATGGCGTCATGGTGCGCATCAACAACGGCTACGGGGCTGTCGGTACGATTCCAACGCCAGAGAATTACCCGGCCTTTGCACAACGGGTTGCGAACTTTGTGGCTGCCAGCCCTGGCTGTCGCATCTGGATCATTGGGAATGAGATGAACCACAGCCAGGAGTGGCCTGCAGGCGGGGCCGCGCGTGCGTTGGGTGCGCCCGCCAGCAGTGCGGCCGTACAGGGGATGGACCAAGACCCCTTTGGCCGGGGCAGCCCGACCCGTTTCAGTGCACTGCAACCGCAGCTGCGTGCCGCAGCCCCTGCGTTGGCTTCGGCCCGTCCTGGCTTCAGGCCGATCTTGCCGGCTGACTACATCAACTGTTTCCGGCGCTGTCGAGATGCCATCCGCGCCTTGCCAGGGCATGGCGGCGATTGGGTCGTCGTCGGCGCAGTGGCCCCGTGGAATGCCGAACTCACCTATCCGACCAACCCGATTGGGGACTGGATCGTCTATTTCACAGATATTTTGAACGCGTTGGGCCCTGCTGGCTGCGACGGCATCGCCCTGCATACCTACACGCACGGCAGTGACCCGGCACTGATCGCCGACACCTCGACGATGAACCCCCCGTTTCAGAATCGGTACTTCCATTTTCAGGCCTATCGCAATTTCATGAATGCCATTCCGGCGAACATGCGTGCGCTGCCAGTGTTCATCACCGAGACCGACCAAGATTTCGCCTGGCTGGATCGCAACAACGGCTGGGTGCAGGCGGCCTACGCTGAAATCGACCGGTGGAACCGTCAGCCGGCTGCACAGCAGATTCGCGCCTTGCTGCTCTATCGTTGGCGCCGCTATGACAAGTGGTATATCGACGGCAAAAACGGTGTGATGGACGATTTTCGAGCGGCGCTTGCGAACGACTACCGTTGGCGGGAGTCGCCGCCCAGCCCGGCCCAGTACAAGGCGGGGGACGTTGTGCGCACCCTGACCCCGGTCAACCTGCGGGCTGCGCCCGGAGGCCAGGTGATCGGGGTGGTGCCGGCCGGTGTGCAAGCCACTGTCCGCAGCACGCCCGCAACCATGAGCGGTGGGTTGCCCCACTGGCCTGTGCGTCTGCTCTTCAACGGGGAGGGGCGCAACGGCTGGCTGGCGCAGTACACCTTGGATGGTGTCATGCTGTTGGCCCAGGAAAACTTTGGGAGTCTGCGTCCGGCAGACTACCGACAAGGGGAACAGGTGCGCACACTGGATGTGGTCAACCTTCGCCGTCACCCGGCCGGCCCCGTGCTGGGCCCGCTCGCCAAAGCCACTCTCCTGACGGTCAACGACCCGATCTTTGTGATGGCCGACGGGCTTCCACACTGGTCTGTGCGGGGCCTTTTGAACGGGACAGCGGCTGACGGCTGGGTGGCACAGTAT
This sequence comes from Caldilinea sp., assembly GCA_026389955.1. Next base: position 6,073 of record JAPLGY010000748.1, read on the forward strand.
ACGCAGAGTGGAGTTGTGCTGCTGGAGAGGCCGCAGCTGGGCGCAGTCAGCGGCGCACCCCCAGCAACCCCTGTGGCAGACTCTTTTGCTCCGGGCGCTTTGGTGCGCACAAGGGCCGCTGTGCGGATGCGGCGTACGCCAGGGTCCGCCAACAAGCCAGCCAGCGACACGATCGCCCTGGTGGCCGTGAATACAACGTTGCTGCTGCAGCAGGGGCCGGTGCAGGCCGATGGAATGGCGTGGTGGAAAGCGAGCGGACAGTTGCCTGCGCTGGGTCAGGTGGAAGGATGGGTGGCGCGGCAGCTCCCTGGCGGAGAGGTTCTGCTGGAAGTGACGGTGCCGCCGGCGATCGAACCGCCCAGGTACACCTTTGTACCGGGCAATCGCTTTCAGACCACGACCAGTGTGCGGTTGCGGCGCACAGCGGGGTTTGTCGGCAAGGGGCCGGCAGATATTGTGGCGGAGGTCGGCCCGGGTGTTGCGGGAACGATTGCAGCGGGTCCTGCCTCTGTGGACGGATTGCTCTGGTGGCAGGTCCAGAATGTGCTTCAGCAAGGACAGAGCCTGGCTGGGTGGATAGCAGAGGCCACAACAGGCGGTGAAGTTCTGCTGCAGAAGATCGCCGCCCCGGTCACACCGCCGGGGCGGCAGGTCGGTGCCTTGGTGGTGACCGCTGATTTTGTCAACGTGCGCAAGAGCCCAGGCAGCGTCAACAAACCCGCAGACGATGTGCAGGGAGCTTTGCGCCCGCAGACGACAGCGGTGCTTTTACAAGGCCCGCAGCAGGTCGACGGGCTTGTCTGGTGGCGTGCTGGCGCAATTCTGACCCCGCCTGGCGTAGAGGTGCGTGGCTGGCTGGCGGAGTCGACTTCGGGCGGCGGCGCTCTGCTGAACCCAGCCAGGGTGCTGCCTGGAACGACCATTCCGAATCTGGCGACGGGCACGTATCTCAGCCCACCCTTTGAGGGGCGCTACCCCATCGGCCAGCTTTGGGGGGAGAATTCTGCGTTTTATGCCCAGTTCAAATACGACGGGGTCGCCCTGCTGGGGCACAACGGCGTTGACTTTTCCACGCCGGTCGGGGTCGAGCTGTGGCCGCTGGAGAACGGGGTCGTTGCCCAGGTTGGATTTGAGGCGGGGGGATTCGGCAACTATCTGTTGGTGCGTCATGCATGGGGCGAGTCTCTTTACGCGCATCTTTCGACCGTCGATGTGGCCCTCAACCAGCCGGTCAGCCGCCGGCAGCGGATTGGCCGCTCGGGGAACACGGGGGGAAGCACCGGACCCCACCTGCATCTGGCGATTCGGATTGCCCCGTACGCGCGCACCGATGGCTGGGGCGGTTTTTCCGATCCACTTCCCTATCTGCCGCCCAGCAGTTACACGTTGCCCGCCTACATCTTGGATCCGCTCTCCCAGGCGGCGACGGTGGCCACAGAACGTGCAGTGGCGCCTTTGCGGCTGGCCCCATCGGGGATGGGCGATATTCCTGGCCAGAACAGACCTTGACATCGCTTGGTTTTGGGGGGCCATCCCTTGTCGATTGCGTGCGATCGACCTGGAGCATGCATGCCACGAGCGTTGTTTGATTCGCCTTACATTTTTGGAATCCAGGAACCTGGCGGCGAGCAGCTGATGTTGGCTGCCAGGCGAGCTGGCTGGATTCTGTTTTCTGAGGTGCTGGGCCATGACCCGGCTGATCTGAGCGGTGTGGACTACACCAGCTATGCCAGCCAGGGGCTGGGGATCCTGATCCGTCTCAATCATGGCCACGAGCCGGAGGGGACGATTCCCCACAGCAGCCAGTACGAAGCCTTTGCCCGGCGGGTGGCAAATTTTGTGGGGACCAGCCGAGGGGCTCGGATCTGGGTGATCGGCAACGAGATGAACTACGCTGTGGAGCGCCCTGGGGTCAAGATTGACTGGGCTCGTCACCAGACACAGCGCGATGGCTCCCCTGACCTGGCCGACCCGACGCGGCGAGGGGTGGCGATTCGTTTCAATGTTCTGCCCGACCATTCGTCTGAGATCCGCAGCACACGAGGGGCGATGATCAGCCCTGGAGAGGTGATCACGCCGGAGCTGTACAGCCGCTGCTACCGCCTCTGTCGGGAGGCGATCCACCGTCTGCCTGGCCATGAGGAAGATTTGGTGTTGGTGGGCGCTGTGGCCCCCTGGAACACGCAGACGATCTACCCGGGCAACCCGAATGGGGATTGGGTACAATACTTTCAAGACATATTGACCCTCCTGGGGCCAGAGGGGTGCGACGGATTTACGTTGCATGCCTACACACATGGGGCGGAGCCCTCTTTGGTGACGAGCCCGGCGAAACTGGTGCCTCCCTTTCAGAATCGTCATCAGCAATTTCGCACCTACCTGGACTTTATGGGGGCAGTTCCTGCTGCGTTGCGCCACCTGCCAGTTTTTTTGACGGAGGTGGGGCAGGTACAGCCGTGGGTGGACCAAAACAGTGGCTGGGTGCAGGCGATGTATGCGGAGGTCGATACCTGGAACCATCAGCCTGGGGCTCAGCAGATTCGGGCTGCGCTGCTCTATCGTTGGCCGGCGTTGGATCGTTGGTACATTGAGGGCAAGCAAGGAGTTATCGAGGATTTTCAAAAGGCGCTTGCCAGTGACCTGCGTTGGCGGGAGCCTGCAAAGCCGTTGGGGACGGCGATTCAGCCGGTGCAGGGGGAGGCTCTCCTGCCCGACAGCGGGGGAAAGGAGCCGCTGTATGCTGCTGAGGCAGGAGCGGTCAAACGGCGTGGGCAACGTGAGGTGGCGTTGCCCGAGTATGCGGTCGAGTGGGTGTCCGACCGTTTCCCGGCGCAGCTTCTGGCCGGGCAGACGATTGCGGCGCAGGTGACGCTGCACAACGTGGGCACGTTGACCTGGCGTTGGGGGGGGGGCAACCCCTTTCGGATTGGGTATCGGTACTACCGCAACCGACGGCTGCTGCCGCTGGCTGCGTCCAAGGAACTGCGCACCGACATTCCCGAGGATGTGGTGTCGGGCCAACGGGTGACAATGGAGGTGCGGATCGCGTTGCCCGACGAGCCGGGCAACTACACCTTGGAACTGGATCTGGTGCATGAAGGGGTGACTTGGTTCAAGCAGCGGGGAGCCTCTGTGCTGACCCGTTGGTTGACGATCGAGGCGGTGCCGGGCATCGGCGCACTGGCCGGCAAGCCTGGAGAGCCGCTGCTTCCTGTGCGGCTCTCCACCGACATCAGCCGTCGGCTGACGCGCAGCGAGGCCCCCTACGCCCGGCGCGATCTCAACCAAATCCGGTATGTGGTCATCCATCAAAGCGGCAGCCATCCTCGGCTAGGGCTGGAACGGATTGCGCAGGCACACATTCGGCGTGGCTATCCTGGGATTGCCTACGACTATGTGGTGGATGTGGCAGGAGAGATTTGGAAGGTCAAGGATCTGGAAGAGGTGGCCCAACCGGATCAGATCTGGTCGGAGCAGGGGGTCAACGTCTGCCTGGCTGGCCACTTTGATCTGTTGCCGCCGCCGTTGCCACAGCTGGATGCAGCAGGCCGGCTCTGTGCGTGGCTGGCGCAGAACATGGGGTTAGAAACCGGGGCGATTCTCGGGTTCGGCGAACTGGTCTCTGGGAAGAGTCCTGGGGAGACCTTTTATCGGGGAGTTCGTTGGAAGGAACTCCTGGTACGGCAGGTCCGTTTGCATCTGGCAGCATTGGGGTCGGGGGCGGTCGATGCCGGGCGTGCCGATGAAGCGGCCCAGCGGGTCAACGAGCTTGAACTGTTGGCCCAGAGTCTGACAGCCCAGGTGAGCGAGGCTGCGGTCAGGGAGCAGGCGGCGCAGCGTTTGGTGCATCAGCTGCAAATCGAAGTTGGCGAGCTGCGCCGCAGGGCGATGGAGCGGCTGGAAATTGTGGGCACTGGGTTTCGTCTGTACCAGAAGAGCGCAAGCCTGCCGCGTGCGCCGCACCGGTATATGACGCGTGACCTGGCTGCGGTTCGTTCGATTGTCATCTACGACACGGGGGCCCCGGCGGAGAGCTCTCTGGAGGAGTTGGCTGCCGAGCACTGCCGGGAATGGCCCGGGTTGTTGTACGATTTTGTCGTGATGGCGGATGGGACGGTGCAGCAGACCCAGCCGCTCGACCAGGTGCCAGACACCCCGGAGCCGTATGTGCGCGACGCGGTGAGCGTTGCTTTTGCAGGGGATCTGCGGTGGGGGGGGCTGCCCACGGAAGCACAGATCGATGCAGGGGGCGCGCTGCTGGGCTGGCTGCTGAAGCGCTGAGCGCAGTTGAGGTTGGAGAATGTGCAAGGGATCGGCGAGGTCTGCGAGACGGCTTCGCCGGGGCGAGAATGGCTGGCTGGGAGAGGGTGGAAGGCAGATTTGTTGAGGGGGGCGCGCGCGGCGGGGGCAGACAAGGTGGGGGGGGAGGAGCTCAGCGGGTTGCAGCAGGCAATCGCCCATCTGGAGAGCGAGAATGCGTTGCTGCGCGAGCGCAACCAGCAGCTGGTGGCGGAGCGCAGCGGCCAACAGGAGGAACTGCTGCACTTGCGTGCCGATGTGCGCAATCTGGCGGTGCAGGGCTTTGTCGTGCCGGCTCCGCCGTTGCAGGAGAGCACTGAGCGTCTGCCCAAACAGGGCCGACTGCGCTATGAACGGCGCTCGCTGAGCCAGATCACCCATCTGGCCATCCACCACACGGCAGCGCCGCCGCGTGTGGGGCCGGTACGCATTGCCGAGCTGCACATTGCTGCGGACCCTGCTCGGGGCAAAGACGCCTGGCCAGGGATTGGGTATCACTACTTTGTGCATGCCGACGGCCGGATCGAGCAGACGAATGCGTTGGAAACAGCGGCCTACCACGTGGTGCGCCACTACACTTACTCGGTTGGAATCGTCTTTGCCGGCAGTTTTATGAATGGAAAAATTCCGACCTCGGCGCAGTTGCAGGCGGGGGCCCATCTGTCTGCGTGGCTGATGCAGGAGCTCAAGATTCCGCTGGCGCGCGTCTGGGGGCATCGGGAATTTCCAGACAACCTGACGGTCTGTCCGGGCAGTGAGTGGACACAAGGCAATCGCTGGCGGGATCTGCTTTTTGACCAGATTCAGCAGATCCAACGGGGGACCGGGCTCAAGGCGATTCGTCACTATCTGCTTTTCCCAGCCTATGCGGGGATGGGGGAGCGTCTTGCCGATGTACAGAGCTACGTGGCTCGCTTCTCTCCGACGGTGGGGGTTCGAGTGGAGGAGGCCATGGCGGCGGAGTATGTGACGATCGTCGGCAACGAATCGGGTGTGACGGCGGCCAGCGAACAACAGCTTGTGGCTGCTGGCTGTTGGGTGGAAAGAATCGGTGGACGCACGGAGGGTGAGGAAAGGCAGTTGTTGGCCGAGATGGCGCGGGCGGGCAGGCGCTTTCGCACCCTCGAAGTGGATTTTTAGATGGACTTCCTACGCAGCCAGCCGTTCGGTGCAGGCTACACGGTTCAGCAGCCAGCCTTTTCTGGCCCTCTGGACCTGTTGTTGCAGATGATTGAGGTGCGCGAGCTGGATATCAGCCTGATCAGCCTGATGGGGGTCACCGACCAGTATTTGAAAACGCTCAACGAGTTGGAGGAGATCGAGCCAGGGGCTCTGGCGGATTTTTTGGTGGTGGCCTCCCGACTCATCTACATCAAATCTTATCAGCTGTTGCCCAAGCCGCGTCCGCCTGTGGAGGAGGAAGAGGAGGCGAGCGGCGACCTGCTTTTGCGCCAGCTGCTCGAGTATCGCCGTTTCAAGACAGCGGCAGCGTGGTTGCGGGGTCGGGAAGCGTCTGGGCTGCGGGTCTACGTGCGGACAGCGCCGAGGCCGGAAGTGCAGCGGCGGCTGGACATGGCCAGTGTGGATCTGAAAGCACTGCAGCGGGCTCTGCGCCAGGGATTGCAGCGGCTGCCGGTGGCCCCTCTGCGAGTCAAATCCTCTCCGATCACGGTGGCAGAGCGGATCGAAGGAGTGCGCGCGTACCTGAAGGCGCTCCTGGGGAGGGCGCAGGTCATCCGGTTTGAGGAGTTGATGCGCCATGACACCACACGGTTGGAAGTGGTGGTGACCTTTCTGGCGGTTTTGGAGCTGGTCAGACTGCACGAAATTGAGGTGCTCCAGGACGAGATCTTTGGCACGATCCGGCTGAGGCCGGCGGTGGAGTGGGAGGCCTCTGCGGCGGCTGCAGAGGCCCAATAGCGGTCAGCGCGCGGGGATCGTCCCTGGCGAGAGGGAGATGCGGTCAGGGAGGGGAGACCGATCTCGCACGAAGCGCCCTTGCATCGACCAGGGGCTCTGTTCCTGGAGGCTTTCGAGCACCTTGTGGCGGTGCAATTTTTCGGCTTCGGGGACATCGTCGAGCAGGCGGCGTTCGCTGACCGTGCCTGGGCGTGGGCTATAGCGGGCCAGGTGGACCTTGTCAAATTTGAGGTCTCGCAGCAGATCGACGGTGCGTTCAAATTGTTCGTTGTCCTCCCCGCAGAAGCCGACGATGATATCGGTGTGAATGGCTACAGCGGGTACGATGGCGCGAATGCGTTCGACCAAGGAGCGGTACTCGGCATTGGTGTAGCCGCGTTTCATGCGTTGGAGCACAGTATCGTCGCCGGCCTGGATGGGGACCTCGATATGGGGGCAGACTTTGGGCAGATCGCGCACGGTTTCGAGAATGCGGTCGGTCATGTAGTTGGGATGGCTGGTGAGAAAACGAATCCGCCAAAGCCCTTCGACGGCATGCACAGCCCGCAACAGGTCGGCCAAATCGGCGTGCTGGGGATCTTCTGAGCGCTGTACAGCCTCAAACGCTTTGACGGTGCTGCTGTTGCCCAACTCTCCTCGCCAGTCGTAGCCGTAGCGGTCGACGATCTGGCCGAGCAACGTGACCTCGCGGACTCCCTGGCTGACCAGCCCACGGACTTCGGCGACGATCTCGTCGACAGGGCGGCTGCGTTCGACGCCGCGGCGGAAAGGGATGATGCAGAATGTACAGGCATGGCTGCAGCCGTAGACGATCGGGACGTGGGCGGCCACGGGAGGCTCGCCGCTCAGGGCCAGATGTTGGATCGACTGAACAGTGCCGATCGGCTGGGCTGCGTCCTGCAGCCGGTGGCGCTGGGCGAGTTGTTGGCGTTCGATCTCTGCCATTTCTGCGTCGATCTCGGTCTGGCGCAGGAAATTGACCAGCGGGGTGGCTTCGCTGGGAGGCATGAAGACATCGACATAAGGGTAGCTTTCGAGCAGTTGTGGGCTGGGTTTGACCCCCACCAGGCAACCCATCAGGGCCACGGTGCGGTCGTTTTTGGCACGTTTCCAGGGTTTGAGGCTGCCCAGCTTGCCGACTGCCTTGTCTTCGGCGCTCTGGCGTACAACACAGGTGTTGAGCACGACCACGTCGGCTTCGTCGAGCGAATCGGTGGGGCCATACCCAATTTTTTCCAGTTCGGCGGCGACATGATTGGAGTCAGCCACGTTCATTTGGCAGCCGATCGTCCAGATGTGGTATTTGCGGGTGGATTCCGAACGCTGGTCTGTGGCCAGTTCGTAGGTGACCTCGGCGTCGGGCTGGCCGTGAGAAGTGCGTGCAGACATGTCATTTCTCCTGTAAGCCGGTGTAGGCCGGGCAGGTTTTTCAAAAACAGTGGTCAGCCCAGATCGTATGCTGCCCTTCCCTGATTGTACGGGGGGTGGCGCCTTTTGTCAACCGGCAGACTCAGAAGGGTCTACTTCACGATGGGGGCAGGTTTTTGGCAGCGTCCCACATCTGGTCAAAGCGTCCGCTAAGGACGGCGGCACGAACTGGCAGCAGGTTTTCGGCACCTTGCCGTGACCAGCGCATGCCAGGACCGCTGAAGCGCG
>JAPLGY010000181.1 GCA_026389955.1 Caldilinea sp.
TTGCTCGTCCCATCCAGCTTGGTGAGCACGATCCCCGTGACCCCGGCCGACTCCCTGAACGCTTTCGCCTGCACAATCGCATTCTGCCCGGTCGATGCATCCAGCACCAACAACGTCTCATGCGGGGCACGGTGCACTTGTTTGGCAGCCACCCCACGCACCTTCTCCAACTCTTTCATCAAGTTGAATTTGGTCTGCAGCCGCCCCGCAGTGTCGACGATCAAAAGGTCCGCCTTGCGGCTTTCCTGGCTGGCCCGAATCGCATCAAAAATGACCGCCCCAGGGTCAGAACCCGGCGCATGGGCGATCACATCCACCCCAGCCCGGTCCCCCCACACCTTGAGCTGGTCGATCGCAGCAGCCCGAAATGTGTCCGCAGCCCCCAGCACGACCCGGAGCCCACGCCGCTTGTAGTAGGCCGCCATCTTGCCGATGGTGGTTGTCTTCCCCGCCCCGTTCACACCCACCACCAAAACTACGGTCAGAATGCGCGGCTCTTCGATGTGCAGCGGCTCCTCTGTAGACAACAGAGCGACCATCTCCTGCTTGAGCACGGTGTAGGCATCCCGGCTGGATTTGATATTCTCCCGTTCGACCCGCGCCCGTGTCGCCTGCAACAGCGTCTGCGCGGTGGCCGAACCGACATCCCCCATGACCAAAATCTCCTCCAGCTCTTCCCACAATTCAGCTGTGATCTCATTTTCTTGAAAAATAGCGCCGATACGCCCCAAAATGCCAGAACGCGTCTTTTGCAGACTCTGTTCGAGCTTGAGCGCATCCTGCGTTTTTTCTGACTGTGGTTTGCCAAACAATTTGCTGAACACGGTCTACTCTCCAGCGTTGTACAGGGATCAAGAACCTTTGCTGTACAGTGTACCACAGCTGACCAGAATCTTTTCTTCGCAGCTGCCCTGGCTGGCGTTTCCTATAGCCGTTTCTCACTGCGGACCGCCGACATGCTATACTGTCTTTTGCGCTGGGAATCCATGCCAGCACATCATTTGGAAAGGATCTGCTGTGCTGCCCGTCGACCAACTGCTGCTGATCGCCATCATTTTCCTCTCCACTGCCCTGTACGTGACCAACTGGTTGCCCACTGAAATCACAGCACTGGGCACCATCGTGGCACTGATGGCAACGGGCCTGCTCGAACCCGGCGACGCTCTCAGCGGGTTTTCTTCGACCGCCACCATCACGGTAGGGGCCATGTTTATCCTGAGCGCAGGGTTGATGCGGACCGGCGCCCTGGAAATCGTAACCCTCTCTCTTGGACGCTTCGCGCAAGGCAGCGCCCGCCGGCTGCTGCTGCTGCTGGCCCTGGTCGAGATACCGGCCAGCGCGTTCATGAACAATACCCCGGTCGTGGTGATGATGATCCCGGTTGTGGTCTCGCTTTGTCGCCAATACAACCTGCGTCCCTCCAAATTTCTGCTGCCAGTCTCCTATTTTGCGGTGTTGGGCGGCACAGTGACCCTGCTGGGCACCAGCACCAATATCCTGGTCTCCGATCTCTACCACAAAGCCGGGGGGCCCGGGCTCGGCCTGTTTGATTTCACAGCCCTCGGGCTTGTCTACGCAGTCGTCGGCGGAGGCTTCCTGGTGCTCTTCGGCCACCGCCTGCTCCCGGATGGCTCACCGCTGGCCACACTCGCCCACCTCCACACCCACGCCACCTATCTCACCGAGATGGTCGTGGCCGCAGAGAGCAAGGTCAACGGCAGGCAGGTGACCGCCGTCTTCGAGCAGATCGCGCTGCACAGCCGCCCATATCCCCCTCTGCCCCTGCGCCGACACCGGCGTCTTCATTCTGGACAGCCTCACCCTCCCCAGCCCCATCCAGCCAGCGTCACCTTGCTCGAAGTGCTGCGCGACGGACAGCGCTATCAGGCTGAACCCCTGCAAACCTTGATCTTGCAGCCCGCAGATATTCTGTTGGTCAGTGGCCCCCCCAAGGATCTCCTGCTCCTCCGGCAGACATACCAGCTCTCTCTGGCAACGGTCTTCGAAGAGCCACTCAACACCGAGGATCTCGACCTCGAAGAACAGGTGATGGAGGCTGTCATCATGCCAGGCTCGGAAATCGTGGGAAACTCGCTCAAACAGCTCCAGCTGTACAGCCGCTTTGGGGTCAAAATTATGGGGATCCAACACCAAGGTTCTCAAAAAACGCAGGGGCTGCGGGACCAACGGCTCATCGTCGGGGATGTGCTGCTGCTGCGCGGCAAAACCGCCAGCCTGCGCACGGCAGCATCCAGTTGCCGAATGTTGCTGGTCGAAGGGGTCGAGGAGTCGCTGGTTCGCAAAACCAAAAACACCACAGCCCTCCTCATCATGGGGCTGGTCATCGCCCTGGCCACCTTCACCGAAATTCCGATCGTCACCTTGTCGCTGGCCGGCGCAGTGACCCTGGTGCTGACCCGCTGCCTGCGCGTCGACGAAGCCGCCGCTTCGCTGGAAGTGCCCACCCTGATGCTGCTGGCCGGTACCATCCCGATCGGGCTGGCCATGGAAAGCACTGGGCTGGTTCAGACCCTCGTCGACAGCCTGATCTCCGTCGTCGGATTCTCCAACCCACATCTTTTTTTAGTGGTCTTTTATATCCTGACAGCCCTGCTGACCGAACTGCTCTCCAACAACGCCGTAGCTGTCTTGTTGACCCCGGTCGCGCTGAGCCTCGCCGCTACCCTCGCCATCAACCCCATGCCCCTGCTGGTCGCTGTCCTCTTCGGTGCCAGCGCTTCGTTTATGACCCCGTTCGGCTACCAGACCAACGCCATTGTCATGGGACCCGGCGGCTACAAATTTGTCGACTACCTCCGCATTGGACTCCCCCTGCAGCTTCTGATGGTGCTGATCGCCACTACCCTTATCCCAGTTTTGTGCACCCTGAAGCCTCCCACAGGGGTCACACCTCGGCGGGCAACAGCTGCAACCGATAGGCCACCGCCTTCTCCACCTCCGGTCGCGACCAAGGGTTGCGGTGATAGACCCCCTCACGCCACATCACGATCTGGTCGTCGTAGAGCCGGCTCAGCGCATGGCCAGACTGCCCACCAGCCACTACGCTCTGTGCACGGTCCCAGGCGCCCACTTCGACGATCTGACGATAGACCGGGATGGTCTGAACCAGACCAGGGGGCAACCCCAAGGTGGCGCGCGTCTGGTTGGGCGTGGTGGCATCCCCGCCAACCGGCAGCGGCGACCGGCTGAAAAAACCGCCGACCAGCCGAGCCTCCCCCAACGGGTGGGTGAAACGAACCTGATGGGCTTTCCCCCAGGCCCAACGCAGCAGGCTGTCCCCATACAGCCGCCGGATGCTCTTGACCGAACGCCCCAACGCCTCCTGCAGCAGGCCCATCCGATCCCGCTCGCGCCCCTGCGCCCGATCGGCGTACCAAAATGAGTCGTTGTACTCCCCGACAATCTGCAAAAGCCGTGTCTCCGCACGCAGCCAGAAGGGCTGGTGCTGAAAAATCGGAAAATGGTTTTTGCCCAGATATCCGCTGCCGCCTGCCCCCAGTTTGTCGCCAAAACTCAGT
>JAPLGY010000428.1 GCA_026389955.1 Caldilinea sp.
GCGAGGAAGAGGGACTGGCCTACTACTGCTACAGCAGCTTTGTCGCCGAACAGGAGGACGGGGTCTGGCTGGCTGCGGCTGGGGTCCCTCCGACTGCTGTCGACGACGCGATCGAGAGCATCCTGTCCGAATTTGAGCGGCTGGGCACCCAGCCGGTTCCAGCCGACGAACTGGCCGACAGCCAGGCGTACCTGACCGGCGTCGTGCCGCTCACGCTGGAGACCAACGACGGGGTCGCCTCCACACTGCTCAGCATCGCCTGGCACGACCTGGGTCTGGACTATCTGCAGCGCTACCCGGGGCTGATCTACGGGGTGACCCCCAGCGATGTGCAGCGGGTTGCCGCCACCTACCTGGATCCTCGACGCTGCGTGCGGGCCATCGCTGGCCCAGAGGAGCCCTGACCGCCATGTTGTGCACCGGCGTCGACCTGATCGAAATTGAACGGGTGCAGGCAGCGATCACCCGGTACGGCCAGCGTTTTCTGAGCAGGGTCTACACAGCGGGCGAACGCCAATGCTGCGGGCTGCGCAGCGAGTCGCTGGCTGCCCGTTTTGCGGCCAAAGAAGCCGTCGCCAAAGCGTTGGGCACCGGCATCTGGCGCAGCGGCGTCGACTGGACAGACATTGAAGTTCTCAAAGATGTGCACGGCGCCCCCAAACTGCATCTGCACGGGGCAGCGCAGGAACGTGCAGCGCAGCTGGGGCTGGATACCTGGTCGATCAGCCTGAGCCACGACCGTACCCATGCGCTTGCGTTTGCTGTCGCCCTCCAGGGGGGGCCTCTGCAAACGCGCGGGGAGAGCAAGGAGCCCAACCGAGATGGCTGATTTTATCCAGGTGAGCAGTACGGTCGACAGCGAAGACGCTGCGCATACCCTGGCTGGCGCAGTGGTCGGTGAGCGATTGGCAGCCTCCGCCCAGGTGATCGGCCCGATCAGCAGCATCTACTCCTGGAATGGCCAGCTTGAAACTGCCGAAGAGTGGCTGGTGCTCTTCAAAAGCCGCAGCGACCTCTTTGCCGAGCTGAGTGCGCTTGTCCAGCAGCTGCACCCCTACGATCGGCCCGAAGTCGTGGCGGTGCCGATCACAGCCGGTGCGCGCAGCTATCTGGACTGGATGAACGGCCAGCTCAAGCGTCCGCGGGCAGATTCATAGAACCTCCAGCACCTGGCAGGCGGTCTCGTAGCGGCCAAAGCTGGGCATCAGATAGACTCCTTGGACATAGGGCATCCCCTTGAGATCGAGCAGCAGTTCCTGCGCCATCCGCACCCCTTCCTGTCGTCCATTGGCCCCCGCCAGCCGCATTCGTTCGAGCGCTGGCTGGCTGAGCGTGATGCCTGGCACCTCGTTGTGCAGAAAAGATGCGTGTTTGTACCCCTGGAGGGGCAGCACGCCGATCAGTACGGGGACCGGGAAAGGGCCGTGGCGTTCTTCGTACAGACGGACAAAATTCAGCCAGAGCTGGGGGTCGAAGATCGGCTGCGTCATGGTGAAATGGGCGCCACCGCTCACCTTCTGGTGAAAACGGTCGACTTCTTGAACCAGGTCAGCTCGAGTCGGGTCGCAGGCCACGGCGATCGTAAAACCGCCCTTCTGCCCCATATCCTGGCCGGCGACATCGACCCCTTCGTTGAAGCGGCGAACGATCCGGACCAGCCCGATGCTGTCTACGTCGTAGACCGCGGTGGACTGCCGGGTGTCGCCGAGGCTGGGCGGGTCTCCGGTCAGCGCCAGAATATTGCGCACCCCGAGGGCATGGGCGCCGATCAGGTCGGCCTGCAACCCCATCAACGAACGGTCGCGCGTGGTATAGTGGACGATGCTCTCGATCCCCACCTGCTGTTGGATCTGGACACAGAGCGAAAGCGCGCTCATGCGCACACGGGCCATCGGGCTGTCCGCCACGTTGACTGCGTCTGCCCCCATCTGCAGGGCGTAGCGAGCGCCTTCGAGCTGTTTGTCGGCCCGGAAGCTGCGTGGGGGGTCCACCTCGACGCTGATGACAAATTTGCCGGCGCGCAGTTTGCGCAACAATTCGGTCGGCGGGACCTCCCCTGTGACCCCATAGTCAGCCGGTGCGGCCACTGCCCCTTCCCCAGTGACAGTGGCTGGCCCTGCTGTTCGGGAGGGCCGGTGAACGGCCAGCTGGTCGTCCAGCGCCAGACGCATCGCTCGGATGTGCATGGGGGTAGTCCCGCAGCAGCCCCCGACGAGGCACGCGCCCTGCTTCAAAAACTCAGCCATCTGACGGGCAAAGTACTCGGGGCTGGCAGGGTAGTAGAAGCGCCCCTCGACCCGCTCGGGGAAGCCGGCGTTGGGCATCACGCTCAGCAGCATCTCCTGCCCTCCCATCCGAGCGAGCGTCTGCAGCATGGCAGCCGGGCCCACCGAGCAGTTGACGCCGGCCACGTCGGCGCCGGCGGCACGCAGCCGGGCAACGACCTGTTCTGGGGGATGGCCAGCCAACGTCAGCCCATCCTCGGCAAAGGTCATCGA
>JAPLGY010000511.1 GCA_026389955.1 Caldilinea sp.
GAGCCGACCGCTGAGCCGACCGCTGAGCCGACCGCGGAAGCTGCGCCTACCCCAGAATCAGGCGAAGAGGTTGTCGATGAAACGTCTGGAAGCGACGAAGAGCAGGTGCCAGCTGCGTCGGGTGCACTGGAGTTGACTGCAGCCGTGCTGCCTGGCTGGCTGCAGCTGGCTCCAGCTGACGACACTGCCTGGCTGTTGTCTGGGATTCCGCTTGCAGAGGACGTCGGCGAACACCTGGTCGAACTCGTGGCTACCGATGCTGCTGGGGTGACCATCACCCAGACATTTGTGATCAGCGTGGCCTTGGACCCGGAACCTTTCCAGCTCGGAGCGTTGAATTTTACAATCGACGAAGATGAACCTCTGCAGGCTACGCTGTCGGTGACCCATGTCGAGGCTGCCGTACTTACCTTTAGCGTTCTCCAAGATCCTGGACAGGGGACCCTGAGCGAATTTGACGAACTGGTCGGCACCTTCACCTATGTGCCTGCGCCGGATGCTGTCGGCGACGATTTTTTTACTGCTGCAGCCAGCGACGAACTGGGCCGCACGGTCACGCTGCCAGTCACCGTCACCGTGGCTGCAGTCAACGATCCTCCTCAGATTTTTCTGGAAGAGACCTACACGGTTGCAGTGGACAGCCGTGTAGCGGTAGCGGTTGTGGTCACCGATGTCGAAACTGATGAAGTTGCGGTGGAGGTAGCAGCGCTGCCGACCGGGCTGGTCTACGATACTGAGCGTGGGCTTATCACGGGTACGGTTGCGGCGATCGAGGCTGGCCCTTATGTTGCGCTGGTGACGGCTACGGACAGCCAGGAGGCGACGGCTGAACGCACTGTCACTTGGGTCGTCGAAGCCAGTCTTCCTCCTGAACTTTTGCCGGAGGTGCCTGTCGAGGATACGCCGGACCCTGCTGCCTCTCCGGTCGCCGATGGCAACGAAATGCCAGCATCGGAAGAGACCGCCGAGCCAAAAGAAAACTGAACAGTCGTCGTTCAGGCCAGCTTGCCCAGCGCTGCTTTGGGGGCTGCCGGGCTGCGTTCAGTCGCCTGACTGCTTTGCAGCGCGTGTGCAGCCAGCAACACGAACAACAGCCAGATGACGGTGGTGATGGTCAGGTGAACCAACTGCAGCCAGACTGGCGCTCGCAGCGCCACGTTGAGCGATCCGATCAACAGCTGACCGATGTAAATGCCGATCAACAGTCTGCCCAGTCGCTGGCTGAGCGCATCGGGCCGCCATTGCATGGCAAGCCAGGCCGACCAAGCCACCAGCACACCTGTGGCAATCGCCACAATTGGGTGGAGAATGCGCAATTCTACCAGCGTGGCGACCAAGGCATGTTCGGCCGGCGAGATGCCGCCGGTCAGCACCAGGGTATCGCCCAACGCCGTCACAGCGCCGCTCATGCCCAGGATCAACATGGCTGCGCAGGATGCCCCGAGCGACCCACCCAGGATTCCTTGACCGCGCAGCCGCAGCGGGCGTCCGCCCTGTGCCCACCATGCGGTGAGCGCCAGCGCTGCCAGCAGCAGGAAGGTGTTGACGAGGTGGAGTGCCATCCAGACTGCCCGGCCCACTGAAACGTTGAACGCCACATACTGAAGCAGCACCAGTGCGGCACCGATCAGCGCTTCGATCACGATCAACACCATCGAGGCAACTGCCCCTTTGCGGACGATATGGCCCTTGGGAAAGCTGCGCAGAGCCCAGATCAACAATCCTCCCACAGCAAGCAAAGCCAGCCCGCTCGTGAGCCGATGTGAAAATTCGATCAACGTTTCCACAGATTCGGCGCGCGGCAGCACTTCTCCGTTGCACAGCGGCCAGTGGTCGCCGCAGCCGGCTCCCGAGCCCGTTGCCCGTACAAAGGCTCCCCAGACGATCACCAGGACAGTGACCAGCACAACGCCCCATGCGTACCAGACGAAGCGTCGGTTGTTCTTCATCGGATCTGCTCCTTGCTGCTCATTCAGACCCATTGTCTGAACTTTACCACTGAACTTTACCACTGAATTTTACCACAGTGCAGCAGAGCGTGGGGTCAACGCCAGCGCGCTGCGTTCGACCTTGCGCCAGTAGCGCGAGAATCGCCGCAGGTCGAGCCCTGCCGGTGCAGCCGCAAACGGTGCTTCGGCCACCACTGTCACCGGCAGACTGCGTTCGATCCGACGCCGCTGCCGGTCAAAGCCAGGGGATGGGCTTGCTGCGGTCAGCACCCCGTCGGCAGCCTGTTGGGTGGCAAAAGCGACGACCTCGGCAGCCACCTCTCCACGTCGGATGGTGACGGGCAGCTCGAGCAGGCACTCGTAGAGAAAGACAATCCGTTTTAAGCTGATGCGTGCACGTTCGAGCAACATGTCGTCCCACACCCAGAGTGCGGCGGCTCCCCCAGACTGAGCCAGCGCATGGCTGTACGGGTTCAAATTGTCGCCGTGCACCCAGACGACCGGCCGTTCCGGCAGAGGAATTGGCTTCTCTGCCGGGGAGTCTGCCCGCAGCGGGCCTGCTGCGGGCAATTCCATTTGCTCTCTTTGATGCGGGAACAGACGTTGTTCGAGAGCTTCGTAGCTGCCCTCGAAAACACAGCGTCCTTTGAGTGGGCAGCGCCGGCAGTAACGCCCCTCGGTATATTTTTCCAGATTTTCACGGTTGAAGATGTAGGGTTTGTGGCTGAATGTGCTGGCCACCCACTGCCAGGAGAGGTTGTTGCTGGCCGGGTCGCCGTCGAGCAGGTGGGTTAAAAACCAGCGTGCGCCAGCTTGCCAGCGCACCCGGCGAAAATGGACGACATAGGCTGCCAGCCACATGCGGGCGTGGTTGTGCAAATAGCCGGAACTGCGCAGCTCTTGGCTGAACGCATCGATACAGGCCAGCCCGGTCGTGCCCGACGCAATGTCGTTCGGCAGTTCCTCTCGATAATCGCCCGCTGACCAGCCGGTGCGCAACCCTTCCTGGCTCTGCCAGACCCGCTCCCCGAGGAGTGCGTAGATTCGTTGAAAATAATCGCGCCAGCCCAGCTCGGTGATCAGCCGACCTGCTGCCTGTGCCGAACGTCCTTTGCGCAGCGCAGCATCGCGCACCTCGGCCAGGCTGACAACCCCATGGCGGAGATAGGGGGAGAGCCTGGTCACAGCACCGTTGAGCTGGTTGCGGGTTGCCGCATAGGCGATTGGGTCGATCGTGGCCAGCACCTCCTCGGCAGCCTTCCGCCCGCCGCGCGGGAGGGCGACTGCATCGTCGACCGTCACCGCAAACGGAAACTGCTCTCGCAGGTAGGTGACCAGGTCGTCACGGTCTTCAAACTCGCGGCGCATCCCCGCGCCGCTGTCGACAGCGTTGGCTGCAGTAACGGACTTCATCCCAGACCTTCTCCCATTTCTTGCGCCAGACAAACGGACGCCCGCAGACCACACAGAGTTTGGCGGGCAGGTGCTGTTTCTGTCGCGCAGCTATTTTTTTTGGATAGGTACTCACTGGAGTCGCTCGCTTTCTTGGTTGCGTCCCTGCTTGTATACAATATAAATGAATCAGAGACACAACTCCGTAAAATGCCATCCTGAATTCAGCAAGGAAAGACGATGCAGACCCCAATTCAAATTCTACGCTGCTTGACAGCGCTGGCCCTGGTCGCCGTGTTCTTGGCGAGCAGCGCCTGTGCTGCGAACCCACCCGCTGCGGCCGAACCTGCTGCAGACAGCGCGACCAACGTCAACACCCAGATCTCGCCGGCAGAGTACCAGAGCCAATTTGGTGTCGGTGCCGACCACATCCTGCTGGATGTGCGTACGCCTGAAGAATTTGCCAGCGGCCATATTCCCGGGGCCATCAACATTGCCGTCGACCAGCTCCCGCAGCGGCTGAGCGAGGTACCCCAGGACAGACCGGTCGTCGTCTACTGCCGCAGCGGCAGCCGCAGCGGCCAGGCCGCCCAGATCCTCGACCGTGCTGGCTATGCCCAGATCTACGATCTGGGGGGGATCGTCACCTGGGCACAACAAGGATTCCCGGTGCAGTGATCCATCTGGCAACAGATCGTCCGCTGCAGGGAGCCGAGAAAGCTCGCTTGACCTGCCCCATCGCGGTCTGTCGGATCAGATTGCACACCGATTGGCAGTTCCAAAGACAAAAGACTACAATCCAAACAGGATCGACCGTTGTACCCAATCAGGGGGCTCTTCTGGAGAAAATCGGTTCCAGGGTAGGCCCGTCAGCGTCAGCTTGGAGGAAATTTTGATGAGTGCTCGATTACAAGGTGTCTTTGCGCCTGTGCTGACCCCGATGGAGGATCGGCTTGCCCCTGCCACTGGCAAGTGGATCGCGTTTTGCAAGCAGCTGCTGGCAGATGGTTGTACGGGGCTGGCGCCGTTTGGTACGACCAGCGAGGCCAATTCGCTTGGGCTGGAAGAGCGAATGGAGATGCTGGACGCTCTGGTCGCGTCGGGGGTGCCGGCGGCGCAGCTGATGCCTGGCACTGGCATGTGTGCGTTTCCCGACACTGTCAAACTGGCAGCCCAGGCTGCCCGTCTGGGCTGCGGGGGGGTGCTTCTGCTCCCGCCGTTTTACTACAAAGGGGTGAGCGACGACGGCGTTTTCCGGGCGGTCGCCGAGGTGATCGAACGGGTCGGCGACGCCCGGCTCCGGGTCTACATCTACAACATCCCGCCGATTGCAGTGGTCGGCTATTCGCTGGCCGTGATCGAACAGTTGCTGGCAGCCTATCCGGGTGTCGTGGTCGGGATGAAAGACAGTTCGGGGGACTGGAGTTACCAGCAATCTGTGCTGGAACGATTTCCGGGTTTTGACGTCTTCTCCGGATCGGAGCGTTTCCTGCTGGCCAACTTGCGGCGGGGTGGGGTAGGCACGATCAGCGCCATGGCCAATGTGATCCCGGCCAAGATTCGCTTTTTGTACGACAACTATCTGGCCGAAAATGCCGACCAACTCCAGGAACAGCTCGACCGTTACCGGGCCGCCACGCGCGACTACGCGGCGATCGCTGCGCTCAAGCAGATCATGGCTGAACGGAGTGGAGATCCCAGCTGGCTCAACCTGCGTCCGCCCCTGGTGCCGTTGAGTGCCGAGGCCGCACAGGAGCTGTTGGCCCGCTATGCCGCAGCCTGAATGGCCCGACGGTTCAGCGCCGCTTTATGCCCGCATCTATGCCGTGGTGCGGCTGATCCCGCCGGGCCAGGTTGCCACCTATGGCCAGATTGCCCGGATCGTGGGGACCTGCACTGCTCGCAAGGTCGGCTATGCGATGGCTGCTGCCCCAGACGATGTGCCCTGGCAGCGGGTCGTCAACGCCCAGGGCAAAGTCAGCCCGCGGGCCGATCATTGGGGGGCCGAGCTTCAGCGGCAGCGGCTGGCAGACGAAGGGATTGTGTTCGACGCCACAGGACGGATGGACCTGGCCAGCGTACGCTGGCCAGGTCCATTGGCTCTGTGAGAGAGCAGACACGTTTGCGCTCAGACAATTTTGAGCTTGGGCTCTGGCAGGATGTTCTGCACGCTGATTTTGGCGGCAACGACACGGGAAAAATCGCGGAACGCTTTGGCAGTGGCGCTTTCAGGGGCCAGGAGGACGATCGGTTCGCCGCTGTCGCCGCCGGCCCGCACCCGAGCATCGAGCGGGATCTGGGCCAGGAAGTCGACTCGAAGTTTGCGGGCAGCGTCCAGACCGCCGCCGCTTCCAAAAATTTCACCGGACATGTTCTCCACCACCCCTAGAATCGGGACCTCCAGCCGTTCGAAGGCGCGGGCCCCGCGCAGCGCATCGCTGACCGCCACCGCCTGTGGCCCGGTCACAATGATCCCGCCGGTGAGTGGAACGCTCTGCGCCAGGCTGAGTTGAGCATCCCCGGTGCCGGGGGGCAGGTCGACGATCAGATAGTCCAGCGCGCCCCAATGGACATCGGTGAACAGCTGCTGGATCGCCTTGTGCAGCATTGGCCCACGCCAGACAACAGCTTCCCCTTCTGGCATTAGAAAACCCATGCTGATCACCTCGACGCCGTACCGCTCGAAGGGGATCATCTTGTTGTTGTCGATGCGCGGCCGACCCGACAGCCCAAACATCATCGGGATGTTGGGCCCGTAGATGTCGGCGTCCAACACGCCGACCTTTGCCCCGTCCAACGTCAGGCTGACTGCCAGGTTGGTGCTGACCGTGCTCTTGCCTACCCCTCCTTTGCCGGAGGCAACGGCCACAATGTTTTTGACTGGAATGTTCAATTTGCCGATGATCCGGTGATCCTGGCGTACGTCGGCGGTGAAACGGACGGTCACCTGGGTCACCCCCCCCAGTGCCTGGACCGCCGCAGTTGCCTCCTGCTCCATGCGGGCCCGCAACGGGCAGGCGGGGGTGGTCAGCACGATCGTGAAGCCCACCTCGCCCCCATGAACCGTCAGGTCACGGATCATGTTGAGCGTGACCAGATCCTGATGAAGTTCGGGTTCCTGTACGGTGCGCAGCGCCTGCATCACCGCTGCGGACGTCAGGCCACTTTGTAAACTGCTGTCGGACATGATGGTTTTCCTTGTTGATAGAACCAGCCACTCCGCACAGGGGGCAGGTCACTCTGCATTCGTCTGGATGTGAGCGTACTCAGTTGCCAAACAATTCTCGGTAAAGTTTATCACGAATCTGGCCCAGATACCTTGTCCTAGCACCCCTGAACAATTTCAAACTTGCCCGCCCGCTGTGATAGCATACAAGAAGGATAGAATGTCTGATTTGGATCAAGGATCTGTTGGATCGATAGTCAGTGGAGTCAACCCTATGAAAGCGTTTTTCAAGTTTCTCTTTTTTGCTTTTTTTGTGGCAGGAGTCGTCTATGTGTTCAAACAACTTCTGGCACCGGCAGACAGTGCCCCAGCCACGAACGGCGTGCTGCCGTCACAGCCTGTGAAAAGTCTGGATGAAGCGCCGCTCGGCGGCAAGATCAGCGACGAGTTGCTCAAAATTTTGGTCTGCCCCGAAGACAAAGGCCCTCTGCAGCTGGTCGAGGAGGGGAAGTTTCTGTTCAACCCGCGCAACGGCTACAAATACCCGATCCGCAATGGGATTCCGGTCATGTTGATCGAAGAGGGTAAAAAGTACCGCGACCCCAGTTTTGTCGCCTAAGGCAACTCGGCAAAAAAACTGGCTTGGATTGCCCTCCTTCGCTGGGCCGTATCGGGGCCAGGACGAGCCAGCTCCATCAAAATGACAGCGGGGCAGGTGCGTGCGACGCCAGCCAGACCCCTGCGGCGGCGCATCCTCCTGCTCTCTGCTGTGCCCAAAGTGAGACAGATCCATGCAAATCCATGATTTTGTCGGCGAACTGGAAGAGCGCCTGCTCCGGTACGCGTCCATCGACACACAGGCGAACGAACAGTCGGTCACCTGGTCGAGGAGTTGCAGGAGATCGGGGCGCAGGAGGTGGTGTTGACCCCCTATGGGGCGGTCTTGGCCAGGATTCCGGCGACGGCGCAGCTGCCTTCCCCGACAGTTGCTTTTTTGGCCCACGTGGACACGGCTCCGGCATTTCACGCCAGCGGGGTCAAGCCGATTGTCCACCGTGCCTATGAAGGGGGGGCTATCGTGTTGCCCGACGAGCCGAGTGCGCTCCTTTCGCCCGAGAACTCCCCGTATCTGGCCCAAAAGATCGGCGACGACATCATCACGGCCAGCGGCAAAACCTTGCTGGGCGCAGATGACAAAGCAGGGGTTGCGATCTTGATGACGATGGCACGCCATCTGTTGCAGAACCCTTCGATCCCCCATGGGCCGCTGCGGCTTGCCTTCACGCCGGACGAGGAGATCGGCCGCGGGGTGCACAGCAGCTTGCCCGGCGATCTCGCTGCCCAGTTTGCCTACACGCTGGACGGTGCCGAGGTGGGGGAGGTGGTCTACGAGACGTTTTCAGCCGACAAGGCGACTGTCAAAATTCAGGGGGTGTCGATCCATCCTGGTACCGCCAAGGACAAGCTGGTCAATGCCCTGCATCTGGCTGCCCGAATCGTCGAGACCTTGCCGCAGGTGACCCGGACTCCGGAGACCACGGAGGGGCGCCAGGGTTTTATTCATGTCTATCAGATGAGCGGCAGTGCGGCGGAAGCCGAACTGCACTGTATTTTGCGCGATTTCGAGCTGGATGGGTTGGCGGCCCACGGCGCTTTGCTGCAGCAGGTCTGTGCAGTGGTGCAGGCGACCGAGCCGCGTGCCCGGATTACCTGCACGATCACGCAGCAGTACCGCAACATGCGTTACTGGCTGGAAAAAGACATGCGGCCGGTCGAGCTGGCGCGTGCAGCCTGTCTTCAGCTGGGCATCGAGCCATTTTCTCCGCCTGTACGCGGGGGGACCGACGGCTCACGACTGACCGAATTGGGGCTGCCGACCCCGAATCTTTTCACCGGCATGCAGAACACTCACGGTCCGTTGGAATGGATCAGTGTGCAGGACATGGCACGCTCGACCGCTGTCTGTATCCAGCTGGTGCAGCTCTGGGGCCAGGAACACGCTGGGGATGTCCCGCCGAATTCTTCTCCTGTTGTCAGGGCTGCGTGAGCAGGTACCGCAGCCAAAACACGAATCTGTTGGGCGGCTGACCGCTTGGCTGTCTGTGCGACCGCAGCGCCTGCAAAAAGGGAGTGCATCCCCGTGCGCGAGGCCAGGACGCAGATCCGGAGGGGGCTCTGGGGGGCGGTTGACAAGGGATGGGGGCTCGATTACAATGCAGAACAGTTTTTCTGTAAAGAGCTTTCCCACACCCATTCAATCGTTCTTGTCATGGCCCAAGGAGGTCCTCTATGAACCGTCGTGAGTTCTTGACGAATATGGCCACCAAAGCAGCCGGTGGTGCAGTGATCGGCCTGGCTGCAGGCTGTTCTTTCGGTGCAACCCCGGCTGCCCAGGAAGCAGAGCAGGCGATCGCCCAGGATTCTGCCCTGCCCGAAATCACCTGGGATATGGCGACCAGCTGGACTCCGGCTGTCGATATCCTGTTCGGCGGTGCCCAGCTCTTTGCTGACACGGTCAACCGTCTGACTTCGGGCAAGATGACGATCACCCCGCGCGCGGCGGGAGAGTTGGCCCCAGGCACCCAGGTGCTCGATGTGGTTGCGCAGGGGGCTGTGCCGATCGGACACACAGCCGCCTACTACTACATTGGCAAGACACCGGCCGCAGCCTTTGGCACGACAGTGCCTTTTGGCCTCACCGCCCAGCAGCAGAACGCCTGGCTGTACGGCGGCGGCGGTCTGGAATTGACCCAGAAACTGTTCGCCGAAAAGTTCAATGTCCTGCCCCTGCCGGCCGGCAACACTGGCATGCAGATGGGTGGCTGGTTCCGCAAGGAGATCAATGCGGTTGCCGATCTGCAGGGGTTGAAGATGCGCATTGCCGGCCTGGGGGGGCAGGTGATGGCCAAGCTGGGGGTCAACGTGCAGGTGCTGCCCGCAGGGGAAATCTTCCAGGCCTTGCAGACCGGTGCGATCGATGCCGCCGAGTGGGTCGGTCCCTACGACGACGAAAAGCTGGGGCTCAACAAGGTGGCGGATTACTATTACCGTCCTGGCTGGTGGGAACCGGGCTCGATTTTGGAGGTCAACATCAACCTGGACGAGTGGAACAAACTGCCAGAGCTCTACAAGGTTGCCATCGAGACGGCCGCTGCCCAGGCCAATCTGGTCATGCTCTCTCGCTATGAGGCTGCCAACCACACGGCGCTGGCCAATCTGGTGGCCAATGGCACCCAGCTGCGCGAGTACAGCCCAGAGATCTTGTCGGCAGCCTACGCTGCCTGGCTGGAGCTTGTCGACGAGTTCTCAGCCCAGGACGCGGATTTCAAAGCGATCTACGAGAATTTTTCGGCCTTCCGCAGCAACATCTACAGCTGGCACACCACCAACGAATACGCCTTCACCAACTTCGTCTACCAGCAGAGCTGAAGCTGCCCTTGGCTGGCGAGGGAGGCGACTGCCTCTCTCGCTCAGCCAGCCAGATCGATCAGCCAGCGGACGGTCTGCGGAAAGATCGCCACCAGGATCAACACCGCCATCTGCAGTGCCATGAACGGGAAGGCACTTTTATG
The DNA here is from genome assembly GCA_026389955.1 of Caldilinea sp. The sequence goes on from JAPLGY010000511.1 coordinate 10,080, forward strand.
GATGTCTGCGGTCGCGACCTCGCGCGGGGCGACGCTCTGTAGATAGAAGAGGGAAAATCCGACCGGTGGGGAGATAAAGGCCATCTGCAGGTTGATGGCCATCAACACATATCGATCCCCAGGGCCTGGGCGGCTGGGGCCAGCAGCGGCATGGCGATGAAGCTGATCTCGATAAATTCCAGAAAAACGCCCAGCAAAAAGATGACAAGATTGGCGACGATGATGAACCCCCAATAGCCGCCCGGCAGCGAGGTCAGCAGATCTTTGAAGAGCGTGTTTCCCCCCAGCCCGTCGAAAACGACGCTGAAAAAGGTTGAACAGACCAAAATCATGATCACCAGCCCGGTGATGCGTGCGGTTGCGGTCGCAGCAGCCTGCAAGAGCGCCCAGTTGAAACGCCGGTTCATCGCCGCCAGCAGGCAAGCGCCGACTGCGCCGACTGCCCCGGCCTCGGTCGGGGTGGCGATGCCAAAAAAGATGCTGCCGAGCACCGCAAAGATCAGCAGCACTGGCGGCACGATGGCGTGCAGCGAACGCCTCAGCAGGGCCCAGCCCTGCTGGGTTCGTTCAGAAGCTGGCAGCGCCGGCGCCACCTGGGGCCGGACCAGGGCCAGCACCAGCACGTACAGCCCGTACGAGCCAGCCAGCAGCAAGCCTGGGATCAGGGCCCCCAAGAACAGATCGCTGACGGCCACGCCCAGCTGGTCGCTCAACACGACCAGCACCAGGCTGGGAGGGATCAGCTGGGCCAGGGTCCCTGAGGAGAGGATGACCCCGGTAGCCAGTTGCTTGTCGTAGCCGTAGCGCAGCATCACCGGCAGCGACAACATCCCCATGACGATCACCGTTGCGGCGACCACCCCCGTAGTCGCCGCCAACAACGTCCCAACCAGCACAACCGCCAGTGCCACACCGCCGCGCAGCGGGCCCAACAGCACGCCTACCGTGGTCAGCAAGTCTTCGGCCAGCCCTGATTTTTCCAGGATCGATCCCAGGAAGACAAAGAATGGAATCGCCAACAAAGTAAAATCGCTCATCGTGCCAAACCAGCGGTTGGGAAGCAGACGCACCAGATTGAAATCGAAGGCTCCGACGGCCAGCCCGAGCCCGCCAAACACCATGGCAGCCGCTGCAAACGAAAAGGCAACCGGGTAGCCGCTCATCAAAATAAAAAAGAAGCCCACAAACATGGCAACCGCCAGCCACTCGTATCCCATCACAGCCTCCTATTCGAAGTTGGAGTGGCCCGCCAAGGCCGTCTCGTCGCGAACCTGCTGGGCAATCTCGTTCTGACCAGTCAAGATGGCAATATATTTGATGGCCTGAGCAATTGCCTGTAACAGCAATACGCCGAACGCCACCAGAATAAAGGTCTTGATCGGCGCACGCGGCAACCCGCCTGGATCCGGCGACATTTCCCACAGCTGCCACGAAAAGAGCACCGGGGTGACTGTCATCCAGATTCCCAGAAGACAAAAGGGGATCAGCGCCAGCAGGGTGCCGAGCAGATCGTCCCAGGTGCGTCGCCGCCCGCTACAGCTGGCGTACAGAAAATCAACCCGGACATTGACGTCGTGGCGAAGGTTGTAGGCAAACATCATCCAGCGTGCTATTCGCAAGAGGACGGCCACAATTGGCTCCTTTCCCAATCAACAGGCTCTGCCAGCCACACCGCGGCTGCACAAGGAGAGTTTCCAGTTCACATCGTGTCAGTTCAATTGTAGTCGAGCTCGATAAATCGTGCAACCGCAAAATCGTCTTCTGCCGTCGGGTTCAGCAATTCTCCATCTGACAGGGACGAAGGGCGAGAAACGCTGCAAATCTCCGCCATCGACGTCAAAACTCTCTCCGTTTCGACCAGTCGTTTGTACATGCAAAACAGGATATACTGGGCTGTGCAGCGCGAAGTGCAGGCCTGCCGATCTTGTTTGCGACCCCTGTATGATAAGGAGCCTTTTTGTAATGAGATATCTGTCTTGGCTGGGCCACCCATACGGATTGTTTTTGCACGAATGGTCAGACAAGCTGCTGGGGAGCGCAGTAGACGACAAAGACGAGATCCAGGAGGGAGGTCCTGGTTGCCCCCAGTGCGGAGAACCGATGGCTCTTTTTGACTGCCCAGAGTGTCACGGTGCCGCCCGTCCGCCTTCTACACGGGAAGAAAGGGGCTGCCCTTTCTGTGGGGGATCTGGCGGTGTGTATGTCAGCATCTGCAGCTGCCCGCTCACGTGCCAACCATTTTCACCCCTTGCCTGACGCTGGACGAAAGTTGCCGCCAGCGCTCAGTCGTATACAATAACAGCTGAATGGCACGATTGCCAGGCAGCGCTTTGGGCCCAGGTTCTCATTGGGAGAAAAGTATATGCGACGCCGTAGCCTGATCGTTTTGTGGGTCATGGTTGTGCTGGCAGCCGTACAGTATACGACTGCTGCCGTAGAAGGGGGGGCGAGTACACAGCGAAGTACAGCCAGGAATGCCAACAGCAGTATCCCGCCCAGTGCAGGCAACGCGGTCGAACTCTGGGTGGATCCGGTCAACGGCAGCGACAGCGCAGATGGATCCAGCCGCAGCCAGGCGCTGCACACCCTCGCCGAAGCGTGGCGGCGGATTCCTGCGGGCGTCACGCTGACCACGGGGTATTCGATCCTGCTTGTGGCAGGAGAATACCCGGAAAGCTCCATTCCAGGCTACTGGGAAGATCGACATGGGACGTCGAGCGCGCCGATCGTCCTTCGGGCGGTCGACAGCCCACGCAGCGCACGGATCCAGGGGTCGATCAATCTGTACGACACGGAGCATCTGTACCTGGTCGATCTGGTGGTCGAAAATGACGGGGATGTCTTTCATTGCGAACTGTGCCGCCATCTGGGGATCTACAACGTCGAGATGGACGGAGGCGACCGTCAGGCGCACGAGACGATCAAGATCAATCAATCCCAGCATATCACGATCGAACAGAGTGACATTCACGGCAGCTACGAAAATGCGATAGATTTTGTCGCCGTGCAGTACGCCACGCTGCGCAACAACCGTATCTACGATGCCGAGGACTGGTGCGTGTATGTCAAGGGTGGATCGGCTTATATCACGGTGGAAGGAAACGAGATTTTCAATTGCGGCACAGGTGGGTTTACGGCCGGCCAGGGCACTGGCTTTGAGTACATGGTCTCCCCCTGGCTGCACTATGAAGCCTACGCCGTGCGTGCGGTCAACAATCTGATCTACGACACCGCAGGGGCCGGGTTGGGTGTCAACGGCGGCTACGCAGTGTTGTACGCCTACAATACGCTTTATCGAGTGGGCACCCGCAGTCATCTGTTGGAGGTCGTGCACGGCGGCCGTTCGTGCGACGGCGATGCGGCCCGCTGCACGGCCAACCACGCTGCCGGTGGCTGGGGGCCTGTGACAGTCGGCGACGAAGCAAAAATTCCAGACCGCAACGTTTTCATCTACAACAACCTGATTGTCAATCCGGCTGGGGTGCAAAGCCAGTGGCAGCACTTGACGGTGCACGGGCCGATCGTCCCGCCCGCTGGTCTGAACGTGCCGTCTCCTGCGTTCACCGACGACAATCTGCAGCATCAACCAGGTCGAACCGCGCTTTGTGGATGCCGCTGCCGGAGACTTCAGGGTGGCCAATCCGGCTGTGCTGCCCGAACCCTACCCGCTCCCGGATTTTCCGGCGTGGGACACCCTGACCCCCAGCGTGCCTGCGGCCAGCGATCTGCGCAACCGTGTGGACGTCGACGCTGAGGGCCGCCAACGCAGCGGCTTCGATCTGGTGGGCGCGTTGGCAAAGGACGGGGCTCCGCCAGCCCCGTCCCCCACAGCGGCCCAAACACCGACGTCCACGGCGCCCCTGACACCTGCAGCAACTGCTGCGGGGAGCGCGCTCTATCTGCCTCTGCTGCAGAGACAGCCAGGTGCTGCCGCCACGCCCACAGCCACGCCCACAGCCACGCTGCCGGCGGGCGTGACCCCGGCGCCGGCCGGTGCCGTGCATTTGGTTGCACTGGGCGACAGCCTGACCGAAGGAGATGGCGACGATGGCGGCGGGGGCTTTCCTGCGCGCCTGGAGCTGTTTTTGCAAGGGGTTCGTTCGGGTTCGACCGTGCGCAACCTGGGGCGGTCGGGCTGGACTTCAGAAGGTCTTATCCAGGGAGTGAATGGAGAACCGGGCCAGCTGAGCCAGGCCCTGGCCAGGCTGGATGAGATCAGTGGCGCCAAAGTCGCCACCCTTTGGATTGGCAGCAACGATCTTTGGTATCTCTACGACGCACGCGACGAACCCATGACCGACGAACAGGAGCAGGAGAACCTCATCGCCTACACAGAGAATGTCCGCACAGTCGTCGCACAGCTGCACGGTGCCGGTGCCAGGGTGCTGATTGGCTTGCTGGATGATCAGTCGCTCCGCCCCGTGGTGGCGAACCCGCCCAACCCTGCCGAGCCGGCCTTCCCCAGCATTAGCGCCGATGATCTCTTGCGCATGTCACAACAGGTGGCAAACTACAACGCAGCCCTGCGTGCGCTGGCTGCAGAAACGGACAACGTCGCTGTCGTAGATTTTTACAACACAACAATTTTTACCGATCCAGCGACGCTGGCGGATGACGGCAACCACCCCAACGGTGCCGGGTACGCTGCGATCAGCGCAATCTGGCAGTCAGTGTTGTCCGTTTGGTTGGAAGAACCAGGAAAGAAGATCTTGTCTGGGGAACGCAAATGAATACCTGACCTACTTTCCATCCAAAAATTTGTTGGAAAGTGTGCCCCTACTCCGACTCGAACGGAGATGCCTTGCGGCACAGGCCCTCAACCTGCTGTGTATACCAATTCCACCATAGGGGCAAATTTATTTAAATTCAGTATACGCAACAGCCGCACAAAAGTCAAAAATGAGAGAGTGGCTGTGGATCAACGGGGGAAGCTGGCCCCCTTCTGCGGTCTATTTTGCTTTTGGGGGATGATTTGTGAAAATTTGCACAGTTGTCTGCCGACAGAAGGCGCTATACTCGAATTGCCTGATCAGATTGGGAATGAAAAATTCCCGCGATAGACTTCAGACAAGGAGAATGTCATGGTAGACAACCTGATGCCGAGAGAGCGCAAAACAACGCCAGAGGACTGGCTGATCCGTCGCCTGCCCTACGCCAGCTATCTGGATCAGCTTGACCGGCGCATTACCGATTGGATGGCACACTACGGGCTGTTGCTGATGCGGGTGGCCCTTGGGGTCATCTTTTTTTGGTTTGGGGCACTCAAGCTGGTCCCTGGGCTGAGCCCGGCAGAAGATCTGGTGCGCAACACCATTTTTTTTGTGGACCCACAGCTGTTTCAGCCCCTGCTGGCTGTGTGGGAAATGCTGATTGGCTTTGGGCTGATCACAGGGCTTTTCATGCGCGCAACGCTGCTGTTGCTCTTTTTGCAGATGCCGGGCACTGCGCTGCCGATCTTCCTGCTGCCCACAGCGGTCTTCACCGTCTTCCCCTATGGCCTGACGATCGAAGGGCAGTACATTGTCAAGAATCTGGCTTTGATCACGGCGGCGATTGTGTTGGGCAGCACTGTGCGTGGAGGACGGATGATTCCATAGGGTTCTTGCCGAACAGATAATTTGTCGATACAATACAATGCTCAGAATTGTAAACGTTTTTTGTAAAGTGCAGGGAGTCAGTGTTTATGTCAGATGTAGTGGATGTACCAATGGAGTCTCTCGAATATCGCACGGAAGTCAAACAACTGCTCGATATCCTGGCCCATTCACTGTATACCGAGCGAGAAATTTTTCTGCGAGAGTTGATCTCGAACGCTTCCGATGCATTGAACCGCGTGCAGTTTGAGATGTTGACCAACCACGAGGTGATCGACCCAGAGGCAGAGCTGGCCATCCAGATCGAGGTCGACCCAGACGCCAAGGTGTTGACGATCCGCGACAGCGGGATCGGGATGAACCGCGACGAGCTGGTCGAAAACCTGGGCACGATCGCCCATTCGGGGGCCCGTACATTTTTGCAGAATGCCAATCAGAGCCAAAACACTCTGGAAGAGATCATTGGCCAGTTTGGTGTCGGCTTTTATTCGGTTTTTATGGTTGCCGATGAGGTGACAGTCGTCTCGCGCTCCTATCGGGCGCAGGACCGGGCAGCCCGCTGGCAGTCCAAAGGCGACAGCCGTTTCAGCCTCTCTGAAACGGAGAAAGCGCAGCGGGGCACCGAAATTCGGATCCAGCTCAAGGAAGACGCCGGCGAATTTGCGGCGACCTGGCGGATCGAGAATGTGATCAAGCGGCACTCCGACTATGTCTCGTTTCCTATCTATGTCCAAGGCAAAGAGGGGGAGGCCAAGATGGCCAACCGGCGCACGGCGCTGTGGCGTCAGTCCCCTTCCAAGGTAGAGGCTGCCGAGTACACGGAATTTTACAAGCAACTGACTTTCGACGACGCCGACCCGCTGTTGCATGTCCACATGGTCGCCGATGCGCCAGCCAGCGTGCGCAGCGTTTTGTTTGTGCCCGCCCGCCGTGATCGCAGCTCGCTGCAGATGCGACCGGAATATGGGCTGCGGCTCTACTCGCGCAAGGTGCTGATCCAGGAGCACAACAAGGACCTGCTGCCCGAGTATCTGCGTTTTGTCGAAGGGGTAGTGGATTCGGAAGATCTGCCGCTCAATGTTTCGCGCGAGACGGTGCAGAGCAACCCGGTAACCCGCCAGTTGCGCAAGGCGTTGACCAATCGTCTGCTCAAGGAGTTCAGAAATCTCGCCGAGGAAAACGCCGAAAAATATATCAGTTTCTGGAATGAGTTTGGGGTGTTTCTCAAAGAAGGGCTGGCCTCCGACTATGCCAGCCGCGACTCGCTGCAGGATCTGCTGCGTTTTCACTCGACACAGACAGGGCCGGAGCGCTGGACAACACTCAAGGAAGTGGTCGAACGGATGCAGCCCGAACAGAAGGCGATCTACTACATTCTGGGCGACAGCCTCAAATCGGTCACACGCAGCCCCCACCTCGACTATTTCCGCAAACACGAGCTCGAAGTGCTTTACCTCACCGACTTCATCGACGGCTATATGATCAGCCAGCTGCGCGAATTTGAAGGCAAGCCGCTGCGCAATGTCGACGATGCCAATCTGGAGCTGCCCAAAGATGAAAAGGCCAGCACGGCAGAGACGTCTGTGGAAGAAGGCCCCTATGAACTGCTGGTCACACGCATCCAGAAGGTGCTTGGCGACCGTGTGCGCGAGGTGCGAGAAGGGCGGACCCTGGTCGACAGCCCGGCCCGGTTGGTTTCGGCCGAGGACGACTATGGCCGCGAGCTCCAGTACGTGCGGCGGGTCGTCGAAGAAAACTACGTTGCCCCAGCCAAAATTTTGGAGCTCAACCGCCACCACCCGATCGTGGCCAATCTGGCCCGCCTGATCAGCGAGCAGGGAGACAACAAGTTGATCGACCCATCGATCGAGCAGCTCTTTGACAACCTCCAGCTGCTCGATGGCTCCTACCAAGGGACGGCCGCTGACATGGTGGAGCGGATCCAGCAGTTGATGGGGGCCGCACTGCGCAGTTGAGCAGCGTCAGAGAACTCGCGCTGCCTGGTAGGCGCCGCAGGTGCCACCAGGCAGCGCACCCGGGACCGACCGATGACAAGAGCAGCAGATGAAACGAAATGGCTGACCTCTGCGCACGAGGACTATCTCAAAGCCATTTACGTGTTGCACGCCGACGGTGCAGCTGTCACCAACTCGGTGCTCGCCAGTCACCTCAAAGTGACGCCGGCCTCAGCCACCAATATGGCCAAAAAGCTGGACGAACTCGGGCTGGTGGCCTACACCCCCTATCAGCAGATCGAACTGACCCCGGCTGGCAAGCTGGTGGCGCTGGAAGTGCTGCGCCACCACCGGCTGATCGAGCTGTACCTGCATACCAAGCTGGACCTGCCGTGGGAACAGGTACACGCCGAAGCAGAGCGGCTGGAGCACGTGATCAGCGAATCGCTCGAAGATGCGATCGCTGCCGCACTCGGCAACCCAACCGTCGACCCCCACGGAGACCCGATCCCGACCAAAGATGGTCAGGTCGTTGAGCTGGGAGGATTGCCGCTCAGCCGTGCAGAGCTTCAACGCCCCTATACCGTGGTACGCGTGTTGCTGCAAGACCCCGACCGTCTGGTTTACCTGGGGTCGATGCAGCTTTATCCCAACACGGTGGTCACAGTGCTGGCGCGGGCTCCCTTTGCCGGCCCACTGCTGATCGAAGTGGCCACCGTCCATCACGCGCTGGCCCATGATCTGGCAGAGTCCGTGATCGTCAAATAGCAGACCGACCGGTGGCTCTGGCCAAGCACCTGTCCCGCTTGTTCATGGTGTATCTGCAGTGCCCTTGCTTGCAGTGCCCTTGCTTGCGGCGCCCTTGCTTGCGG